>CAYOPC010000022.1:0-9445 GCA_964405765.1 uncultured Gammaproteobacteria bacterium
TTTATATTCCTACACCGAAATCTTCGGTGCTAGGTTCATGAACGTGAATGTGCAAAACCTGATTTATATTTTTTTAAAAAATATGCATTTATATCTTTTTCTCAAAAATATGGGATATTCTAATATTTGTAGGATAAATGGTCAAGAGGGGAGAAATAAAACCGGCCCGCAATAAATATTTCCCTAAAGGGAAACTGCCTATTGCGGGCGCATGGGGTTGGGGTTTATCTACTTGTGACGGGGTGGCTTACCGGGGCGGCAACCTTCGTTGCGACGAGTCGGTTTTTTGATTCTGAGCTCCGACTTGCCGGAATCTCTGGTGGCGGCAATAGCGGCGACAGCCGCTTCCCTTGATTGGGGAATGCACGAGCGACCTTTCTTGCTACCCTTCATGATTAGAACCTCCTCATTGGTCTTTGATTGTTGCGGTGCGGTCGTGAACCCTTAACCTTGTTGGTCGGAGGTTTCTTGTGGTGCCGGATGGGTCTGGTGTGCGGTTGTTCGATCTTAATCGCTTCGGTCAAAACAGATCTCTCCCTCCGTTATATTTTGGCCTGTTGGCCAAGTAAAACACTATTTAGATAAATCCCTTAAGGTGCGAGAAAAAACTTTGTTTATATAAATTGCTTTAATTTATTTTTAAAGTTTTGTATAAGGGGGAGTTTAGTTTAATTTAGAGTAAAAGTCAAGATTATAGGACGAAAAATAATTAATAATTAATAATTTAAAATTAATAATTTTTAAGGGTAAAATGAAATAAGGATGAAGATCTTAAAAATAATTGGGGTATTTGTTTTATTTTTGGGAATGGGAATTGGTTTGGAAAAATTTTGGGATAAAAATAATGGTTGGTTATCTCCGATGGGGTCGACTTCACTAAAGTTTCGTCGGACTGAAGAAAAAGTTCAAGAGAAAAATACCGGTTATATGGCAGCGTATAATTTTGAAAATTTAAAGAAAAGAGAAAATAAGGCAGCAAAAATTGAAATTGTGGAAGAAGATAAAACTTTGGATGAGGCGAGGAAAAATTTGATTAAGGTTTATGCCAAAGAGGGGATTAAGAAAGAAAATAACTTTACCAGTTATGTGATTACTTTCGAGAGTAACGGGAAAAAAATAAGTGGAATGATGAACGTTCCAATGACGCCGATGAGTTATAAGTTGCCAGCAATTATTATGATTCGAGGTTTTGCCGAATCAGCGGGTTATTTTGTGGGTTCCGGCAGTTGGAAAGCGGCTGATGAATTGGCGAGAAATGGGTTTGTAACTATAAGTTTGGATTTTTTGGGATACGGGTTGTCTGATGGTGAATCGAAAGATATTTTGGAAGCAAGATTTGAGAAACCAGTGAGTGTGTTGGATTTGATTGAGTCGGTAAAGGCTTTGGATTATGTTGATAGTACAAAAATTGGAATTTGGTCGCATAGTAATGGGGGTCAAATTGCTATTTCGGTATTGGAAATTACGGGACAAGATTATCCGACAGTTTTGTGGGCACCAATGACGAATCCATTTCCGGCAAGTGTATTGGAAACAATGGATGACAGTGAGGGTGGAAAAATTGTGAAACAAAGAATTGCTGATTTTGAAGAAGATTATGACAGTAAACTTTATTCGATTGATAATTTTTATGAGTGGATTAAGGCACCGATTCTAATTCATCAAGGGACGGCAGATGTGTGGTGTAAGGTGAAATGGCAACAAGATTTACAGAGTAGATTAAAAAAGTTAGGGAAAGAAGTGAGGCTGGATATTAGACAAGATAACGACCATAATTTAAAACAGTCGTGGGATGAGGTAATAAAAATGGATATAGAGTTTTTTAGGGAAAAGTTTGGAATTTAAACCCTTCCTAAATCCTTCCCTTGACAGGGCAGGACTTATTTTTTTGTTTTACCCCTTGCCCTGTCAAGGGAAAGGGGTAGGGGTTAGGGTTTGAAGATTGGTTAGGATTATTAGACAAATTTTGAACAGATTTATAGTACAATACGGTTATGCAGGTATATTTTGTGGCTTCGTCACGGTTAGTGGGTAAAGATAAAGAGCTTTATTCGCTGATGTACAAAACAATTTCAACTGAATATAAAATGGTGAGCGATAAAGTGTGGAGGTGGGTGAAAAGTGGTGTCGAAGATTTGAGAGGGGACCAGCAGGCGAAGAAAGAAAATTATAATGAAACTTTGAAATGTATTAATAAGGCCGATATAGTGATTATGGAAATTTCCGGTCACAGTATGTCGATGGGCTATATTTTGAGTAAGGCATTAGAAATTAATAAACCGGTAATTGCCATGTATAAAGAAGAAACGGAGCCGGTATTTATTGCCGGTATGGATGATCCAAAATTAATTTTGGCAAAATATACTGTGGCTAACGTAGAAAAAACTATTTGGGAGTCAATTAAAAAAGCTAAGGGATTGATTGATGTCAGATTTAACTTTTTTGTATCACCGAAAATTTTGACTTATTTAGATTGGGTAGGGCAGAAAAGAATGATTCCCAAATCAGTGTTTTTGAGAAACTTGATTGAAAGAGAAATGAAAAAAGACAAGGAGTTTAGGGGATAGGTTGTGCTATCATGAATTATGTCGGAGAGGGGAGAAATTCCAGTAGATGTTGGTGTAGCCAAAAAACAAGAAAAACAAGTCTCATCTGAATCTTTTTTGGAGCCAATTTTAAATAAGCCATTGACCGTGGAAAGGATTGATAATTATGCCGATGATGCGGTTAACGAATTAATTTTTTTGTTAAATCAAAAAGTTGACGATTATAAATCGGGCCATAATACCGGTGGTTGGGATGATAAATCTATTGAAAATGCAGCCTTAAGATTTTATGGTTTAGAAAATGTAAGTAGTTATTTGGATTTTTTGGCTGAGAAAGATGCCGAGATACGAGGATTAGATAAAGTAATTAAAAAAGCACGACAGACATATAGAGTAATTGTGTCACCTGATAGTTATGATCCGCATGTTGGTAGTAATGGTGGAGAAATGGCAGAAAAGAAAATGATTAGCCGGGTAAAGACGGTTTTATTTATTTTGAAAGAAGACTTTGAAGTGGACGTCGATGACGAAAGACAGTTGTTTTTGAAAGAGGGGGTAGTCAGAGATAATATGATGCGAAAAACAAGTTATTTTTTGATTTCAGCACCAAAAATTGATCGGACTTTGTTGGTTTGTGATGAAGAAGGTAATGTCAGTTATGTATTTAATAATAAAGTTTTAAAAGATAAGGGGATTTCTGAAGATGTTTTGATTAATTCAACTAAAGAAGAGTTGAACGAATTGATACAACAAACACCAGAGTTAGGTAAAAGAGTAATTTATTCCAAGGACTTTTTTGTGCCAAGAATGGTGGAAGCAATTAGAAATCCAGATAGTATCAGACCGGATGAGGTGACCAAAGAAATGAAAGATCTTGGGAAGTATTTGTATCAAGAACCGACTGGTGGTGAACTGTCGCTCTCTGGGGTGGCTAAAAAATTAGGAATAGTTGATAAAACATTAAAAAAAGTGATTGACGCAATGGATCCTCAAGAATTAGGAGGAGTGAACCTACGTAGGTTTAAAGGAAATGTAACTGGTGCTTATAGTCTAGAGCAACAAGAGAAAATACTTAAACAAGTGGAAATGTCGGGACTCTTGTCTTCTGAACCGACTAATGGTGAGTTATCTATCAATGGTTTAGCTGAGAAACTTGGGATTGCGAGTCGAACATTGCAGAAAGTGATTGATTCAATGGATCCTCAAGAATTAGGAGGAGTGAACCTACGTAGGTTTAAAGGAAATGTAACTGGTGCTTATAGTCTAGAGCAACAAGAGAAAATACTTAAACAAGTGGAAATGTCGGGACTCTTGTCTTCTGAACCGACTAATGGTGAGTTATCTATCAATGGTTTAGCTGAGAAGTTGGGAGTAGCTTATGTGACGGTTCAAAAAATTATTGATTCAATGGACCCAAGTGAATTGGGAGAAATAAGATTACGTAAGTTTGTTCCAATAGTGACGAAGGCTTATACTCCAGAACAGCAGGAAAAAATAATTCAAAAAGGTGAAGCAATGGGGAAAATAGCTCCAGAGCCAGTTAATGGAGAGTTGTCAAATAATGGTTTTGCAAAAAAATTGGGTTTGAGTTGGAAAATGGTTCAAAAAAATATTAATGCTGTAAATCAGAAGAGTTTTGGAATTGTTGGTTCGTATAGATTTGGGGTGAAGGTTCGCTTGGGATACACTTTAGAGCAGCAGTGGATGGTAATTGATTATATTAAAGAGCATAAGAAAAATTTGATTAGTAAGGAGAAGTGGAAAGAGTTGGATGAGGAAAAGAAGAAGTGGATGGAGAGTAAATCGAAAGAGTGAGGTTTATTTATTGTCCTGTTTAAATTGTTCCTTGGTTTTTAACCACCATTTAGACTGGCGGCAGAGTTTTGAGGAATCTTTGGGGTTAGATAAAATGGTTTTGACTAATTCTTCCAAATAAATAGTGTTTTGAGAACCTTTGATTAAAATGGTTTCGCCGCCTTGGATAATATCTTTTAAATAATCGATGGCTTGCCACCAATAAGTGAATTTTTGAGATTTGGGTCCGAAATATTTTTTGGTTTGAGGACCGACGGAAATAATAATGTCGGCAGATTTGGTGGCGATTTCATAAATGCGGCGGTGTTCAAAAGGAGTAGATTGGCCCAATTCTCTCATGTCTCCTAACACCGCTATTTTTTTAGTTTTGAATGTAGAAAGAAATTTTAATAATTCCTGGCAAGCTAGTGGAGAGGAATTGTAAGAGCTGTCAATAATGGTAGTATCTTTAATGCCTTTGAGAATTGAAGAGCGGGAAGGGGGAAGAGAAAAATTGTTTTGAATATTTTCTATGGCTTGTTTTTGGGGAATATTAAAAAGTTGAGCTAGTGATAAAGCAGCACCAAAACCAATGTCGTAAACTGGTGGTAAAAAGAAATTTTTAAATTTAATACTGGTTGGGATGATATTGATAATATTTTGGTTAGTGGTGTATTTAACAACTAATTTATCGTGAGGGTTAATAATGGCAACTTTGGCTTGATTGACTAGTTTTGATTTTTCACTGGCAATTTGATCGAGGGAATCGAAGCAAAGCATATGGACAGGACTAACGTTAAGAAAAATACCGATATTGGGCTTAACCACGGAAAGAAGATAGTCCATATTTTTGGGCCAAGTGGCTGAGTCGACGCCCATTTCTAAAATTAAAATGTCATAAGATTTCCAATTAGTGAGATATTTAATAGGGGAGAGAAGGAGAATTTTGAACCAAGAAAGAAGGTTATAATCATTAATTTTTAGATCAAGAAGGCTGAGAGGGAGACCGGATTCGGAATTGCAACCATTATTAGTTTTAACTTTAAAATTTTTAGGAAAAACTGCTTGACAAGCTAGGAGTGTGGAACTTTTTCCGGCAGAACCGGTAATACCAATGATGTCTAATTGTTTGTGATGTCGTTTTTGAAGAAAATGAATCTTTTTAAGTTGGAGCCGGGCAAAGAAACGGATATAGTTTAAGACAAAAAGCGAGAGATATTTTTTCACTAAAGATATTTTATCAGGTATAATGGAATTCATATGAAAAAGATTAAAGTTTTGCTGTTAATGGGTGGCGGAGGCAGTGAGCATGAAGTGTCGTTGTCGTCCGGCGGAGAAGTATTGAAAAATTTTGATAAGGAGAAATATGAAGTGATAACAATGGTGATGGATGACCAAAGTTTGGATATGGCTAAAGTGAAAGAAATTTCGCCGGAGGTGGTATTTATTGCCCTTCACGGAGGGGTAGGGGAAGACGGAACAATTCAAAAAATATTTGAAGATGAAGGGATTAAATTTATTGGTTGTGGGTCGGAAGCATCTAAGGTAGGGATGGATAAAATTAAATTTTTAGAATTGGCAAGCGAGGCAGGAATACCCATACCCAGGGGAGTAAATGTAATGAAAGGGGAATTGGTGGATTTGGATGTAGTAAAAGAATTAAGTGATAAATGGGTGGTGAAACCGGCAGGACAAGGGTCAAGTGTGGGAGTAACCATAATTGATAATCTGGATAATTTAGACAGAGCTTTGGAAACGGCTTTTGGATATGAAGACCGAGCTATAATTGAAGAATTTTTGCCGGGAGTAGAAGTGTCCTGCGGAGTTTTGGGAAACGAAAATCCAATGGCTTTGCCGGTAATTGAAATTTGTCCGAAAAATAATTTTTTTGATTATGAGGCTAAATATACCGAAGGGAAATGTGAGGAAATTGTGCCGGCCAGGTTAAGCAAAGAAGTGACAGAAAAAATTCAAGAATATGCTTTAAAAGTTTTTGAATTAGTTGGGGCGAGAGGGTTTATTCGGGTAGATTTTGTGATTAAGGATGGAAATCCAGTGATTTTAGAAATGAATACTATTCCAGGGTTGACCCCCAATTCGTTGTTACCAAAAGAAGCTAAAGTGGCAGGAATGGAATATCCAAAATTGTTGGATAAAATGATTGAGTTGGCGCTGGAATAAAAAAGTTTTTCAACTTGTCAGATTTTCAGTTATTCAGTAAAACAAAAAAGTTAATTTGTAGAGACGTTCTGCAGAACGTCTCTACAGTAAATATTAATTTAAATTTAGTTATAGTTTTGTTAGCTTTTGAACTAAAAACCCCTCCTTTCGGAGGGATTAAAGTTTAAAAGGAATCGATCCCGCAGTGGCGGGATTTCGGTTAAGTTTTACTTAACCTCAACTTTGACACAAGGACCCATGGTGGCACAAAGAGCCAATTTTTTGATTTTATTAGCCTTAACCACTTTGATAAGTTCGTTGATGTTGGCGATCAGCTCTTCGGAATCCTGAGAAACTTTACCGACAACAAGGTGAACGATAGGGGCTTTCTTTTCGGTTTTAATAATAGTTTTAGCGACCGATAAACGCTTGACAGAGGTTTCTGGGTCATCGGTTAAAGTACCATTTTTGGGGTTGGGCATTAAACCTTTTGGTCCCAAAACGCGAGCGAAAGGTAATAATTTGGGCATAGTGGCCGGAGTGGCGATGAGAATGTCAAAATTAACCTGACCGTCTTTGATTTCAGCTAAAATGGTATCATTTAAGACAACAATTTTTTTACTGGCGGTTTCTAAGTGAGGGAAAACGATTTCACCGATGTTACCAATATCGTAAGTGGTAATGTGAGCTTCAATTTTGCCGTCAAATTTAGAAAAGGAAGTTTCCTTGACTAATTTGACAGCGTCTTTTAAGGAATAATATTTATTGACATCAATCTTTTTTTTGGCGGATTGATATTTTTTGCCGCGAATTTTTGGGCCACGGGCCCATCGGCCTTTGGTCGAGGCGACTTCTTGGTTGTGGTTTTGGGCGGTTTCTTCAGTTTCAGCCGGAGTTTCTTCGACTACAGCATTTTCTTCAGTTACGGCCTTTTGTTCAAGCTCTTGACTTTGAACTTCCACACTTTTCCCGCCGTTGCGGGATTTTGTTTCACTCAACTTTTTTTCTTTGAGTTTATTTTCTTGTGAGGTTTTGCTCATAATGTTTAGTTAATTAGTAAATAGTGAGTAGTTAATAGCTTAATTTATTGAACAATTTCTACACCCATAGATTTGGCGGTGCCGCAAACTGAACGTTTGGCGGCTTCTAAGTCTTTGGTATTTAAGTCGGGCATTTTATTTTTGGCAATTTCTTCAACTTGAGCCATAGTAAGCTTGCCGACTTTTTCTTTGCCGGCAGTACCAGTACCTTTAGAGATACCAGCCATTTTTTTGATCATGTCGGAAACCGGAGGTTTTTTGAGAATGAATTCAAAAGAGCGGTCTTCGTAAATAGTGACGAGAGCGGGGATAACAGAACCTCGTTGATCTTTGGTTTTTTCATTGAATTCGTTGCAGAAATCCATGATTTTGATACCGTGAGGACCAAGAGCGGTACCAACCGGAGGAGCCGGGTTAGCCGAACCGGCCTGGATAGCGATTTTGACGATTGCTTTAATTTTTTTAGCCATGATTAGTAAATTAGTTAATTAGTAAGTAGTGAGTAGTAAAAATTACAACTCTTTGGTAACTTGTAAGAAATCGAGCTCGACAGGAGTTTCTCTTTCAAAAAAGGAAACAAGGACTCTGATTTTGCCTTTTTCCTGGTCGATAGTGTCGATAGTACCAATGAAATCAGCAAAGGGTCCACTGGTAACTTTGACAATATCACCAACAGAGAAAGGAGTTTCGTATTTGGGTTTTTCTTCTTCGGTGTGGTTGATAATTTTGTCAACTTCACTTTGAGGAATGGCCTGAGGTTTGTTTTCGACACCAATGAAACCGGTGACACCTTGGGTGGTGCGGACGGTAATCCAAGAATCGTCGCTGAGAGACATTTGGACTAAAACGTAACCAGGAAAAGTTTTTTCCTGAGATTTAACTTTTTGACCCCGGCGAATAACCATTTTGCTTTGAATGGGGACGATAGCCTGAAAAATTTGGTCTTCGAGACCCATGGTTTTGATACGGGTTTTGAGAGCTTCGATAACTTTATATTCGTGACCGGAATAGGTGTTGATGACGTACCAGGCGGCATCAAACGAAGGTTCACGACTAGA
The DNA here is from genome assembly GCA_964405765.1 of uncultured Gammaproteobacteria bacterium. Lineage (GTDB taxonomy): Bacteria > Patescibacteriota > Microgenomatia > UBA12405 > UBA12405 > WARW01. The sequence goes on from CAYOPC010000022.1 coordinate 8,599, forward strand.
GAGTTTAAAAAGAAACTCTTTTTGTGTAGTTTTTGTAGATGTTTTTGGCATAATTATTTTTTGGTTCCGGTAGCAGAAGCGACTGTCGGAAGGGGATTAATTGAAGGCTCAACTGATTGAATCTGTTCAGTTGAAGTTGGAGTCTGGTTTTTTAGGTTGCCAAGTAGGCCAATTGAATTGGTAAAAAGATAATCAAAACCACCCAAAATAAGGGAAATGATAATCGAGATAGATATTACCACAATCGTAAGCTGAATTAAAGTATCTTTTTTGGGCCAAGTGATATTCTTGAACTCAACGGCGACTTCTTTTAAAAAATTAATGATTTTTTTCATGGAAGTATTATAGCTTATAAAAACCCTTCTGTCCTGCGGACATCTCCCCTTAAAAAAGGGAGAAGTCTTAATTATTAAGATAAGAGGAGTTTTATTCACCGCGGAATTGTTGCATGAAAAAAAATTGATACGGTTTGTGGTATTGTTGGTATCTAAGGGTAGCGTGTATGATGATGCGTACCCACTAGCAATAGTGTTTATTAAAAAATTTAAAATAAGCTGAAAACTTAGACGAAAATATATGATTTGTCCATATTGTGGTTTTGATGAAAGCAATGTTTTGGAAAGTCGTGAGGCAGAAGACGGAAAAGCAACTCGACGACGACGGGAATGTGTCAAGTGTAAAAAACGGTTTACCACTTATGAAAGAGTAGAAAATATTAGCTTGAAAGTGATTAAAAAATCGGGGAAAGTGGAAGATTATTCCAGAGCTAAGTTAGAAAGGTGTTTGGAAAAGGCTTGTTGGCGGATGACAGAAGAAGAAAGGGAAAAAATAATTGATGAAATTGAAA
>CAYOPC010000023.1:0-9147 GCA_964405765.1 uncultured Gammaproteobacteria bacterium
TCAATTCCCACTTTTTTAAACATTTCCTCCGATTCCGCCCCCGCATGATATCTTCTTTCACACACCACCCTTTTTATTCCGCAATTAATTAACAGCATCGCACACACTCTACACGGCGTCATTCGGCAATAAACTGTGGCTCCGTCAATCGACACTCCCAATTTTGCCGCCTGACAAACTGCATTCTGTTCTGCATGAACCGTTCTCACACAATGTTCCGATATCGATCCGTCTTCATTCAGCATTTTTTTCATCTGATGCCCCACTTCATCACAATGAGGCAACCCCATTGGCGAACCCACATATCCGGTTACCAAAATTTGTTTATTTTTTACAATTACACAACCACTTCTTCCTCTATCACAGGTTGCCCGCTTGGAAATTGCCTCCATCACTTCCATAAAATATTCATCCCAACTCGGCCGGACATATTTTACTTTATCATTACTTGATTTGGTCATAAATTTCCTCAATCTGCTGATTCAAAAAATTAATATCTTTATTATTCACAATCGTAAAATCAGCCATGGCAATCGGTCCACCTTTATTCAGTTTTTCCAGCTCCGCATAATCTCTCGATTTAGCCTCTTCCTTAGTAAACGATCTGTTTCTTAAATCCTTATCCTCCGCTCCCATTACCCGCGTCGAAATTCTTTCATACCTCAACTCCGGCGGTGCCCACACCGCAATCACCTTCATTGCCTCACCGTAATGCTCTTTTAAAACCTTGTATTCTTCCCAACTATACAAACCATCAGCAATCACATTTCCATTTTTCATTAATTCATCAAATTTCGGCAAATTCAAAATAGCAAAAGCCGCCATTCCATATTTTTCTCTAAATTCTTCCCGAATCGGTCTTTCATTAGCCTCATTTGGTTCCAAACCCCTCTTCTTCACTTCATCTAAGGTTATTTGACCAAATCTGACAAACTGAAAACCATTTTTAACAAAAAAATCCGACACTACGCTCTTACCCGCTCCGCACATCCCCGAAACACAAATGATTTTATTCATTGAAACCAATTTACCACCTATTTAGGTTCAAAACAATCAGTCAAACTTGTCAAGTTTACCTACCGTTAGTGCAGGTCCGCCAGGAGTCGAACCTGGAAAAGCAGTTTTGGAGACTGCTGTGATACCATTTCACCACAGACCTATATATTAAGTAGTGAATTCTACCTTAAACTAGTCTCTATTTCAAAACCAAAATCTTTTTGATTCCCAGAAAAATTTCGTTTGGATTTTCCGCTATAAAATCAGCTCCATTTTTCTCCAGCCTTTCTCTTTCATGTAATCCCCAAATCACTCCAATCGCCTTTATTTTTGCTTCATGAGCTTCTTTCACATCCCCCACGCTATCAGTTACCAACAAAGTTTCTGTCGGTTTTATTTTATATTTATCCAAAACAATTTTAATCTTTTCCACTTTGCTCGGATTAAAATTTTTTCCTAACACTTCTGTAAAATATTTTGCCAAATTATATTTTTCCAAAAAATTTTTTATTGAATCTTCATCTGCCGACGACACAATTATTAGTTTGTAACCCTGTAAATCCAACTCTTTAATTACCCCATCCATTCCCTCAACTGGTACTAATTGAACAATTTTTTCTTGATATCTTTCAAAATAAAGTTGGAAATATGATTCATCAAAATTTTCGCGCAATTTAGTGTTGTAAACATTACCTTCAGCCCAGTTCTGCATCTCATTATAAGTAATATCAGACATCCATTCTTTGTTGATTTCCCAAGATAGTTGACAACTATTTACAATCACTCCATCAAAATCAAAAAGAATTACTTTATTTTTATCTATCATAAAAAATCAAAAACAATTCTTACTTTATAACTTTCAACTTTATACTTTTAACTGTCTTAGGTGGACCTAAGGGGACTCGAACCCCTGACCTTCCCCATGCCATGGGGACGCGCTACCAACTACGCTATAGGCCCAAAACAACTAATTAATGCTAAATTCTACTTTTAATATATTTTCTACCAAATCCAGTCTTCAATGTTTTCTCTCTTTTTATCGCCTTTTTCCTATTTAAACAAGCCTCAAAATATACTAATTTTAAAGGTAATCTAGATTTTGTAGCCAGTACATTGCCTAAATTATGCTCCTTCAAGCGATGGTTTAAATCATCAGTGTATCCAATATAAATTTCATTATCCTTAAACGATAACAAAACATATGTATAGTAAAACTTAACCATTAATTAATTTTAACGTACATTAAAGGCACATAGCTACCAACTACCTGCCCGCAGATGCTAAAGCATCAGCTTTTGCAGGCGGGCGCTATGGGCCCTCAATAAGTCTCTTATTCTATCAAATCCCCAAAACTAACGCCACTGGTCATCACTTCCCTCTTTGTGCTACCATGTAGCTAACAGTTAAAAGTTTATTAAAGTTCTATTTTTATTTAGATATTAGAAATTAGAAATTTTACTTTATGGTTACCAAATGTGTTATTGCTGCTGCTGGCCGAGGCACTAGATTTCTTCCAGTAGTTAAATCCTATCCTAAAGAATTAGTTCCTATTTTAAGTAAACCCAATATTCAATATTTAATTGAAGAAGCTATTGGAGCAGGAATAACAGAAATTGCTGTTGTTCATCGTCTTGAGGAAGACTCTATCGAAAAATACTTTACTCCAGATCCTGATTTAGAAAAATATCTCACTGAGAATAATAAACTTGAATATTTAGATAGTCTCAAAACTATTTGGTCTCAAGCTAAACTAACTTTCATCGCTCAACCGGACAATTTACCTTATGGCACCGGTTCCCCTCTCTTAACTGCCGAAAAATTTGTTGACAATCAACCTTTCATTTATATGTACGGTGATGACCTTACTGTTGAGCCTGTTCCCGGTCAATTTTTAACTAAGATGATCCAAAAATTTGAACAATATCAAGCCGACGAAATTATTGCCGTCAAAGATGTCGGTAAAAATGAAATTGCCAAATATGGTTCCGCCCAATACCTTGACGATCCTAAATATCCTCATCGCATTTCTGCCATGCTCGAAAAACTTCCCTCCGACCAGGCTCCGTCAACTTTTGCTCAAGGCGGCCGATTTGTTATCTCCAACAAAATTATTTCCATCCTTGAAAATCAATCAACCGGTTTAGGTAATGAACTTTGGCTGGCCGACGCTCAAAATTACCTGGCCAAAAACGATATCGTTCTCACCCAGGCTTTTGAAGGTGAAGAAGACTGGCTCACCACCGGTGACCCTCTCCGCTGGCTCCAATCAAATATCGTCATGGCACTTAAAGAACCCAAATTCCACGACGATTTAGTTAATTTTATTAAAACTTTAAATGTTTAAAACCCTTTGTCCTTTCAGGACATCAGGACATTTCTCCCGCTGTCGTGGGACTTCGCCTTAAAAAGGGCAATTTTAAAGCCTCCTTTATTAAAGTTCTATTTTTATTTAGATATTAGAAATTAGAAATTTTACTTTATGGTTACCAAATGTGTTATTGCTGCTGCTGGCCGAGGCACTAGATTTCTTCCAGTAGTTAAATCCTATCCTAAAGAATTAGTTCCTATTTTAAGTAAACCCAATATTCAATATTTAATTGAAGAAGCTATTGGAGCAGGAATAACAGAAATTGCTGTTGTTCATCGTCTTGAGGAAGACTCTATCGAAAAATACTTTACTCCAGATCCTGATTTAGAAAAATATCTCACTGAGAATAATAAACTTGAATATTTAGATAGTCTCAAAACTATTTGGTCTCAAGCTAAACTAACTTTCATCGCTCAACCGGACAATTTACCTTATGGCACCGGTTCCCCTCTCTTAACTGCCGAAAAATTTGTTGACAATCAACCTTTCATTTATATGTACGGTGATGACCTTACTGTTGAGCCTGTTCCCGGTCAATTTTTAACTAAGATGATCCAAAAATTTGAACAATATCAAGCCGACGAAATTATTGCCGTCAAAGATGTCGGTAAAAATGAAATTGCCAAATATGGTTCCGCCCAATACCTTGACGATCCTAAATATCCTCATCGCATTTCTGCCATGCTCGAAAAACTTCCCTCCGATCAGGCTCCTTCCACTTTTGCTCAGGGCGGCCGGTTTCTAGTCACCCCCAAAGTTTTCCCTCTTCTTAAAACTCAAAATCTTTCCCGCGATGGCGAACTCTGGTTCACCGACGCTAGCAATCATTTAGCCCAAAATGGTATCGTTTTAACCCAAGCCTTCGACAAAAACGAAGACTGGCTCACCACCGGTGACCCTCTCCGCTGGCTTATGGCCAACATCACCCTCGCCCTAAAAAACCCTAAATTCCACGACGATTTAATCAAACTTCTAAACCAAATAACAAAGTAATTTTATTTTAATTAGACATTAGAACTTAGACATTAGAAATTTTATTTTACGTCCTATAATCTTGACAAATTGACTCTTTACTGTTACAATCCCCCTGATACTCAAAAAGTATCAAACTTTAACAAAGTAAAACCAATTACATCAGGACATTGCGTCCCGACCAAAAGTTTCACTGTACGTTAAAAATCCGTAGAAGTTAATCAGTAACTTTATAAAAATTAAATAGTACGTACCATTTTGGGCTCAAACCATTGAACCCAGCACGGTATGTATTATTGAAATTTCAAGCAGATATAATCTGCTTTTATATAGTTACTCTGTCACCCAACGACCATTGGTCGGGAAGTGCTAGACACAGGCCCAAACATTGGGAAGCGCTAGACACAGGCCCCACCAAAGAAAGGAAGGATGTTCCATGGAAAACCAGAAGAAGAACCCCAGTAGGAGGAAATGCCCCAGCTGTGGGAAAGAAACCAGGACAACTGGATTGTTCTGCCCCAGCTGCAGTCACCCGATGGATCCCAAAGATCCGTTTTATGCCACCAAACCCGACAGCGTTCCGTCGTCCGACACCGGATCAAAGGAGGCAAAACCCGTGAAGAAGAATCATTTCTTCTGGCTGATCGCGGCCATCGTGGCTGCTGTTCTGATCACCCTCTGGGTGAACAACACCGAGCGGGACAAGGCTCAGCAGGCCCAGCGCATCGCCGAGCTCGAAGCCGCCGCTCAGACCGACAACTCTGGCACGACCGCCTATGTCCCTGCCGACACAACGACCTACCAGATCTACTCCGGCACCGCCGACACATCTGGAAAGGTGACCGAACAGTCTTACGTACCTCACCCGAGGTACTATCAGGAGACTGGAACGGAAGGAACGAAAACATTCAAGAACCTCGTCGTCAACAACGACGAATACCTGATCGTTGGCGGAACTTCTGTCAATGGCACCAACAATGGTGTTTACCGCGGTTACGGCCCCGGAACCTACACGATCAAAGTCAGCAATGGCTTTGTCTCCATCGTCGATGACGATTGGGGAGCTCAGGAGTTCGACTTCCGCGTCGCACAGGCGATCGAATACGGGTGGGCACACAGCCACATCAACCGCGGGCCGATCCCCGAATAACTTCTACAGACCGACCGAGGTTGGTATTGATGAATACAGAAATGAATGTTGTGAACACCAGTTCACTTCCCCATCTCTGTCATCAGTACCAATCCTCCCCGTCTACCGATAATTTCGGTACTGATGAGTTCAAAAAAGAACGAAACGGAAAAACTTTAAAATATTATGAAACACAAACCTTTAATCACCGTTTACATGCCGGTTTTTAATGCCGCCAAATTCCTTCATCAATCAATCAATAGTATTCTCAATCAAACTTTTTCTGACTTTGAATTTATTATCGTCGACGATGCTTCGACTGATAATTCCTGGAAAATCATCAAGTCCTACTCCAAAAAAGATAACCGTATTATTCCTATCAAAAATAAAATTAATTTGGGTGTTAGTTTGACTTCCAACATCGCTATTTCCCAAGCTAAAGGCAAATTTTTAGCCCGTATGGATGCTGACGACATTTCTTTTACCGACCGTCTCCAAAAACAACTGGATTTTCTCCAACAAAATCATTCTTTAGTTGCTGTCGGTGGCCAATGTATCGTTATTGATAGTCAGGACAATATTATCGGTCACAAAAACTTCCCTACCGAACCTCACAAACTTAAAGATATGCTTTTTTGGGCTATCCCCATGCAACAACCCTCGATGATGGTTAATCTGTCTAAATTGCCCAAAAAATTTACCTGGTATCAGCCCAATCAATCTTCTGCCGAAGAAATCAATTTAATGTTTCGATTTATGAAATACGGTCAAATTTCTAACTTAACTGACAACCTTTTGTTTTACCGACATTTAGATACCAGTCTGTCTCACAAAAATCCTAAAAACACTTTCAAATTAACTCTCAAAAGTCGTTTTAATGCTCTTAAATTAGGCTTCAAACCAAGTTTAAAAGCCATCATCCTTAATTTAATGCAAATCGTTATCATCCTTTTGATCCCTAACTACCTTATCAACGAAATCTGGTATCGTATCCGCGGTATCAAAAAACCCACCGGTATTACCGTTGGTTCCTTCGCTCAATCTCAGCTATAATTTGACTAGTGAAACTCTTTTTTAAGAAAAATTTTTACCCGCTAATTTTAGGTTTAATTATTTCCATCCTTTGCTGGCGCAACTTTACTCCCAATACTTTTCTGACTGGTTGGGATAATCTCATGCCGGAACTGAATATCTGGCTCAATCTCAAACGTTCCTTCTTGGCCGTTTGGCAAACCTACCAAGGATTAGGACTTGTCGGCGGCATGTCTCATAGTACTGACCTTATCCGCCAACTCATTCTTCTTCCTTTCACTCTCATTCTTCCTTCTAATCTCATTCGTTATCTCTGGCACTTTGCCATGATTTTTTTAGGCACTTTCGGAGTTTATTTTGGTCTAAAAAATACCGCTAAATTTAAATCATCCACTTCATTTATTGCCGCTCTTTTTTATCTTCTCAGTTTCGGTTCTGTCCAAAATTTTTGGGTCCCGCTGGAAACATTTTCTACCTTTTGGGGATTTTTTCCCTGGTTAATCTTCTCTTTATTTGACTACCTCCATCAACCAAATCGTAAAAATCTCGTCAAACTTATTTTAATCAATCTCTTAGCTATTCCTTCTTTTTATGTTCAAACTGTATTTATTGTCTACCTCTTAATTCTCCTCATTATTCTCATTATTCACCCCAAATCTTTTTTCTCTCTCATCAAAATCGGTCTCATTAATTCTTTTTGGTTATTACCTTTAATTTACTTTCTCGTTACCAACCTCAATGGCCCAGCTAATGGTTTTGGTAATCTCATGTCCAATGATGAAACTTTTTTAAGAAATTCTTACCGTGGTGGTATTTTAGACTTTCTTTTACTCCGTGGTTATTATTACGATTTTCCCAAAAACGACGGCTTTTTAATGGACACTTGGCGGCAATATTTTTCCTCACCCATCCCAATTACTGCCGGCATTATTCTTGGTTTATCAGCCGTATTTGGTTTTATTATTTCTCTTTTCAAAAAACCCAAAACTCTTTTCGATAAATTCCTCATTAGTCTATTCTTACTTTCTGCTATTACTCTCCTCTCTCAAATTCCTCCTTTTACCCAAATCAATTTTCTCCTCCGTCAACTTCCTTTAATTAACCAAATTTTCCGTTCCCCTTTTACCAAATTTATTACTCCGGCCGTTTTTGCTTTTACCTGTCTTATCGCCACTCTTATCGAAAAAATTCCCGCCAAATTTCAAAAATATTTTTCTATTTTTAGTTTTATTGCCATCATAATTTTTTCCTTCCCTGGTTTTAAAGGTAACTATATTTCTCCTGACATGAGAAAAAATCTTCCTCAAGAATATTTTGATCTGATTAAATTTTTCAAAACCCAAAACCCCAACGGTCGCATTGCTAATTTACCTCAAGGTTCTTTTTGGGGTTGGACCAATTATCGTTTTGGATCAAGTGGTTCCGGCTTTCTCTGGTATGGTATCGAACAACCAATTTTAGATCGAGCTTTTGATGTCTGGAATCTCAAAAACGAACAATATTACTGGGAACTTAGCAATGCCCTCCAAAAAAATAATTCATTAGAATTAAATAAAATTTTTCAAAAATATTCCATTCAATATCTTATTTTTGATAATAACGTTTTTTTTCCTGATGAAAAAATTTACAACAACATCGCTATTACCACCAAAGAAAAATTAGACAATTTATCCTCTCTCCAAAAAATTGGTCAGTTTGGTCAAATTACCATCTATCAAACTCCCTACTCCACTCAAAAATATTTAGTTAGTAATCCCGTTTCTGTCAATAAATTTAATTTTTATTATTCCGATCCGGCTTTCTCTCAATTCAATAACTATATCAATAGTAATCAACCTAATTACAATTATCCGTTTATAAATTTATTTACCAACCGTCTCACCTCTGAACAAAATTTTTCCCTTACTAAAAATTCCGACACCATTACTTTAACCAGTAATAACCAAAATTCTACTTTTAAAATTGATAATTCTGTCAATTCTGAGTACACTATCGGCCTTCCCGCAGATAATTCCTCTCTCACTGTCTACAATTTTCCCCAAGCTAAGCTTAACCAAAATTATCTCATCGAAGTTAATTATCAATATATTTCCGGTCTTCCCACTCAAATTAGTGCCGTTTCTACCAATTCTCGTCACAAATATTTCGACACTAAACTCGAAAAATCTACTACCACCTCTTGGTTTATTCTCCCAGCTTTTGAAACTGATGATTTCCAACCCGGAATCAACATTATCTTCAATACCTCACCTCTCAAACAAATTACTAGTCAAAACAAAATTAACTCAGTTAAAATTTATCCTTTTGACTTTAATTCATTGATAAACCAAAAAGAAACTCTTTCTTCACCCACAAATTCAACCTACATTTTTTATCCCCAAAGCTATTCCTCTGGCTGGTCCGCCTTTTATTTCAAATTTGGCATCCCTGTCTTCCTCAAAAATCATGTCTTGGCTAACAACTGGGCCAACGCCTGGGAATTACCCGCCAACAAAAATCTCACTGCCAACGATATTCATATTTTCTTCTGGCCCCAAATTTTCGAATACCTCGGCTTGATTATCACCACTACCACTCTGGTTTTAGTTTTCAAATACAAAACCCCTCAGTCCCGATAAATCGGGACAGCTCCCCTTAAAGAAAGGGAGCA
>CAYOPC010000024.1:0-8977 GCA_964405765.1 uncultured Gammaproteobacteria bacterium
AAATGTTAAAATTCAACTATGAATCAACAAAATACAAATTTACCTCGCCGTAGCTTCAGAGAAGGCGGGACGCAAACTCTCAAAGGTTTTCGGGATTTCTTGCCATCTGATATGTCTGTCAGAAATTATGTCAAAAATACTTTAACCGAACTTTTTGAAACCTCCGGTTTTCAACCTCTGGAAACTCCGGCACTGGAATACGCCTCAGTTTTAAAAGGTAAATACGGCAGTGAAACCGACGATAAATTAGGCTATTTTTTCAAAGATAACGGCGACCGCCAAGTCGGATTGCGTTACGATTTAACCGTCCCCACTTCCAAAGTTTTAGCTATTTATAACAATCAATTACCTTTACCCTTTCGCCGTTACCAAATCCAACCGGTTTGGCGGGCCGAAAATACCCAAAAAGGCCGCTACCGGGAATTTATCCAATGTGATATAGATATTTTCGGTACTAGTTCCCCTATTGCCGACGCCGAAATAATTTCCATCATCTATCAAGGTGTCCAAAAATTAGGTTTTAAAAATGCCACTATTAAAATTAATAGTCGCTCTGTTTTATCATCCATTTTATCCCAAAGTGGAGTCACTGAACGCCAAAATTCTATACTTCAATCTCTCGATAAGTTAGACAAAATTAATCAAAATAGAGTAAAAGATGAACTCACCTCCAAAGGTCTTAGTAATACTCAGATAGACCAAATTTTTGAATATATCAAACAGGCTCAACCGGACGAAAATCTACAACAGGTTTTAAGTCTCCTAAAAGACTTTGGTCTACCTCAAGACTCATATATTTTTGATCCAACCTTAGTCCGCGGTGGTGATTATTATACCGGTACTATTTTTGAAGTCAGTGTCACTGAGCCAAAAGTTGGCGCCATTGGTGGTGGCGGCCGTTACGATAATTTGGTTGCCACTCTTGGCGGACCTCAAATTCCGGCTGTCGGTTTTTCTTTCGGTTTTGAAAGAATTGTCGACGCCATCAAAGAACTTCAACTTTTACCCGACGACCAAACGGACAAAATTAAAGTTTTAATTGCTAATTTAGGACCGGAAACTCAAACCAATATTATTCAACTCACCTCAATTCTCAGAACCAACAATATTTCTTCCATTATTTATCCGGACAACGACAAACTTGGCAAACAAATCAAATATGCCCTGAATTTAGGCATCCCCTATTTAGTCATCATCGGTACCGATGAAACTGTTAATGACCAAATTACTCTCAAAAACTTACAAACTTCCACCCAAACTCTTGTTTCTCAATCGGATTTGATTAAAATTTTAAAAGATTAACAATCTGTGTTAAAATAAACCCTATGAAACAAGGAATTCATCCACAATACTATTCTGATTGTCAAGTCACCTGTGCCTGTGGCAACAAATTTACCACCGGTTCTACTGTTGCCAAAATTGATGTTGACGTTTGTTCTAAATGCCATCCTTTCTTTACCGGTCAACAAAAATTCGTTGACATCAAGGGGAGAATTGATAAATTCAACGAAAAAATGGCCAAAGGTAAAGCTAATGCCGCCGCTAAAGCTGCCAAAAAATCTTCTAAAAAATCAAACTAGTTACTCAAAAACCGCTTTAATTTTCCTAAATTTGGCGGTTTTTATTTTACTAAAAAGCTAAATGCTAAAATACTAATTAACTAAATCATGCCAACAGTAAATCCTAATGTCGCTATCATGGAATTCTACCCGGGTCCGGGTGGTCAAGAAGCCACTATTTGGGCCGATGATCTCATGAATATGTATATTCGCTACGCCAACAAAGTTGATTGGAAAGTTAATCAAATTGACGATCATATCATTAAAATCTCCGGCTTTGATGCTTATAACCAGCTCAAACATGAAGCCGGCACCCATCGGGTTCAGCGCATCCCTGTCACTGAAAAACGCGGCCGAATTCAGACCTCAACCGCCTCTATTGCTATCATGCCTCAAATCGATTCTAAGGAGGTCAATTTTAGTCTAGACGACGTCGTTATTACTGCTTGTCGGGCCGGCGGCAATGGTGGTCAAAACGTTAACAAAGTTTCGACTGCTATCCATTTAGTTCATAAACCTACTGGTTTAATGTTCGATGTTCGGACTGAACGCTATCAACAACAAAACCGCGAAATCGCTCTTGAATTACTCAAAACCAAATTATGGCAAATGGAAGAAGAAAAAAGAGCCGCTCAAGTCGCCGGTGGCCGTTCCAACATCAGTCAGTCTACCCGTGCCGATAAAATCCGCACCTACAACTACCCCCGAAATCAAGTCAAAGATCACCGTATTGCCAAATCCTTCAACAATTTAGATGAAGTTATGGCCGGATATTTAGACGATATCCTTTTGGAGCTTACCGTCCTCGATGAAGAAAAAAAACAATAACTAATAATTTACTGACTCCGCCAATATTGTAAAAAAAGAGCTGGGGTTAATAATATTAACCCAAGTTCATCTTTAATTTTATCTTTTTTGAAATGTTTAAGATTGTAAGAAATTAAATATTTCACTCCTGCCTCACTCGCTCCCGCCACTATATGCGCATCATCAATATCAGTCACGTATCGACTATATTTTTCCTTTATTTTCACCAACTCCTTTTTCAACGGAAAAACCTCAAAACGCTTATCTATAAGCGTTTCTAATCTTTCTGATTTTATCTTCATCCTCTCAACCACAATCCTAATTTCTTTCACAGAAACCGAAGAAACAACCGGCTTTATTGGTAATTGATCAAAAAGAAAATAGGCTGCCCCTGACGAAGAAATAAGAGAAGAAATAACCACATCAGAATCAATAAATATTCTCATATGATTACAAATCAGCTCTCACTTTTGATAATTCTTCTTCAACCTCAGATAATTTAATCCGGTCATTTTGGTCTGCCTCAAATAAATCATAATCCAATCCGGTAAAGAAAAAAGACAGAGAAGAGCTGGGAATCCGATAAAGTTTACCTATCTTTTTAGCCACAATTTCCCCACTATTAATCAGGCCATAAACAGTATTCTTTGAAACAAGTAACATTTCCGCCACTTGTTCAGGAGAATAGACTTTAGCTGTTGAATCAAATATATTAAACATAATTAAATGTTACCAAACATAACTAAAAGTGTCAATACAACAAACCAACACCCAATTCTCAACTAATCCCCTTTCTTTTCCAATTTTACTTCAATTTCCGATTCCTTATTGTCTCGATAATATTTCACTTTTAATACATCCCCTATCTTTTTCTGATTAACAATTCCGGCAATCGAAGTATCTTCCGCCTCAGACAATTTTTTACCCTCAATCTCAATAATAATATCTCCCATCTTCAACCCTGCTTTATCAGCCGGACTGTCTTTAATCACTGTTTGAATATACGCCCCCGACGGCACTTCATTCAACAAAGCCGCCTGTTTAGAAATCATTTGATAAACCACCCCTAAATACGGCCTATCAAACTCACCTGTCTTTCGAAAATTATCCACACTTGATTTAACTAAATTAATCGGTAAGGCAAAACCGATACTCTGCCCATTTTGAGATACCGCCACATTCACTCCAATTACCTGACCACCAGAATCAAATAATGGCCCGCCGGAATTCCCTGGATTTATAGCCGCATCTGTTTGAATTACATCTTCTAACTTCTCAGTTCCCACCCCATAACTTCCCGCCGTTATTCCTCTCCCTAACCCCGACACAACTCCCTTAGTCACTGTTGATCTAAATTCTCCCAAAGCCGTTCCAATCGCAATCACTGTCTGCCCGACTTTAAGCTTATCAGAATCCCCCATTTCTACCGGAATTAAACCAGTTTTATCCACCTTCAAAATTGCCAAATCACTTGTCGGATCCCGATAAATATTTTTCACCTCTACCGTTTCGTCTTTTCCAATCACTACTTTATATTTCGCCGATGAATCGGAAACTACATGTTTATTAGTTACGATCAAACCATCGCTGCTGATAATAAAACCGGTTCCAATATCCTGTTCAATCTTTTCTGTTTCTAAAGTGGCTTGACCTCCACCAAAAAGTTGAGCAAAAATATCCGCCGTACTTTTGACTACATCCTTATTGATCGAAACCGTAACTACACTTGGAGTCGCTTTCTCTACTACCTTAGTTGTTAATGACTCCTCATCAACAATTTCCACTTTATTCTGTATCAACACCCCTTTGGCTAAAAATTTCTTAGCTACCAAAAACCCACCTACTCCTCCACTCCCTAACAACAATAAAACTACCAAAAATATCAAAATTGATTTAATTTTTTTGTTTCCCATAAAATAATTAAACCACTAATAATATTAAATTAATAATTTAAAAACCTTAAAACCGGCTGAAATTACCCCAGTAACACCTCAATAGCTTTATTTAATTGTACATCCACATTCAGATCATCTCCGGATTTTACCTCCACATCAGGAGTAATTCCTTCTTCATGAATATTCTTACCACTTGGCAACAACCACTTGGCAATCGTTATATGCAAACCGCTGCCATCCCTAAACTCCTGAGTTTCCTGAACTGTCCCTTTACCAAAAGATTTTTCTCCCACTAACTTCGCCCGGTCATAATCTTTTAAAGCCCCAGCTAAAATTTCTGCTGCCGAGGCACTTCCTCCATTGACCAAAATTACCAATTTATCATCTGCCAACCCCCCTTTAGTCTTGTCAACTTTATAAGGTTCTACTACTCCATTTGCTGACTCCTGCTTTACTACCACCCCATCTTTTAAAAAATCAGAAGCCACCAACACACTCGCCTGCAAATAACCACCTGGATTATTTCTCAAATCTAAAACAATCCCTCCATAATCATCCCCTTTCTCATTTCTTATTTTATTTACTATTTCCGGCCACTCTTCAAAAACCTGTTCACTAAATTTATAAAATTTTATCCAAGCAATCTTTTTGCCACTAGAATCAACCCACTCTAACTCTAACCCCGGAATCTCAATATCATCTCTACTCAAGGTCACCTCAAAAGTTCCTGTTTTCCCCTCTCGATACAAAGTCAATATCACTTCGGTTCCCTTGTCACCTCTAATCAATTTAACCGCTTCATTTAAAGTTATGCCGGTAGTCTCTCTATCAACTTTATTAGCCTTATCCACAATTTTTAAAATCAAATCACCAGCCTTAACTCCCGCTTTTTCCGCCGGACTTTTAGCCAATGGCGACACCACTGCCAAAGTTTTATCTTTATAACCCAGAGAAATTCCCACCCCGGCAAACTCGCCCGCTAAGTCTTCGTTGGCACTTTTATTCTCCTCCGGAGGTAAAAACATAGTATAAGGATCATCCAAAGATGCCACCATCCCCTCAATCGACCCATACATCAAAGCCTTATCATTAACAACCTTATCCTTCTCCAAAAAATCCTTTGACAAAGCATCCCTCACCTTCCACATCAACGACAAATCAAATTGATTCCCTTCAGGCAAAGCTTGATCTTTCTGGCCCAGCTTATATCCCACCGCTCCAACTATCACTATTAAAGCTAACCCCAAAGCCAAATTTCTAATATTTCTTAAACGCATTATTTATTCTAACACCACTAATAATCTTCCCGCTCTCGAATTCACTAAAACACTTTTTTCTCCCTCAACCTTCATCAGCTCACTCCAATCATTCGATTCTACTCTTAATATCGGTAAATTAATATTTATCTCTTCCGCCACTAACACCCTGGTTACCACTGCCGCAGCTCCCACCACTTCAGCTTTTAACAGGAAAGATCGGGATAAATTACTAGTAAATAAAATTTGACCATTAATTAACGAGGTTAAATCCTTAACTTCATTAATCTCCCTGATTTTTCCTCTGCCCCAGGACTTACCTTCAATTAAACCTTCCCCTTTAAACTCTTTTGCCTCAAATTCCAAAATTATCTTATCATCTTCAATTTTTGACACTTTACTATCAACCGGTGCCAAAATTTCCCTTTCTCCATCTTCTAATCTCTCAATTTTTAAATTTCCAAACTCATCTATCCCTAAAAAATTTCCACTCATTGGAAAACAAATTTTCTTCGGAAAAACTCCTCCGGTTAAACAAACCAAATCTCCACTATTCACCCAAGTACTTTTAAACCTCTCATTTAATTTCCCCAGATTTTCTTGTCCCATCTTTCCAAAAAAACTAGAAAAATTAAATGACTCAACCACTTTTCCTTTAATCCTTGCCACCACTTGACCTCTCTTTACTTTCTCACCGGATTTAACCAAAAACTTCACCTCCCCGGACACCTTAATAATCCACTTGGTTTTAGTTTTCTTCTTCATAAACTTAATTATAACAAAACCCCGCCATTGCGGGGTTTAAATTACCTGATTATTCCTTCCTGCCCTGCCTCGCCATGCCGTAGCTTTAGCGAAGGCTGGTCAAAAAAAAGAACAGTAAGGGTTTTATTGGGTCACAAATGGCAATAAAGCCAAATGTCTTGCCTGTTTAATTGCCTTAATTAATTTCCTCTGATGCTTGGCACAAACACCGGTGTATTGAGAGGCCAAAATCCTGCCTCTTGGAGACAAAAATTCACTATACTTCTCATAATCCTCCCATCGGGGCAAAGTCTTACCTTTACAAAAGGTACAGCCTTTCTCTCGGCCCTTTCTTTTAGCTATCAATAAACTATCTTTTTTACTTTTTTTCATCATAATTTATTAAAAAGGCATTTCTTCATCCTTTTTTGGTTCATCCGGCCCGGCAATATCATCCGGAATCACGATATCTTCAATAGTCCCTTCTGCCTGAACCGCCTCAGCCTCTATTGGAGCTTCACCGCCAGCTAAATCAACCGACTCAGCATGATCATTATTACCCTTATTGTCCAAAATGATCATATCGTCAATAATAATTTCAGAAATTTGCTTTTTATTATTCTGGGCATCAACAAAATCACGGTATTGAATTCTACCCTCAACATAAACCCGTCGACCCTTCGACAAAAGCTGAGAACAAAGCTCGGCTAATTTATTCCAAGCCACAATTCGATGAAATTGCGCATCCTCTTTTCTTTCACCCTGTTTGGTTACCCAAACTCTATTAGTAGCAATTCCAAAAGATGCTACCGCCATTCCACCTGGTGTATACCTTAACTCTGGGTCACGAGTTAAATTACCAATTAAAGTTACCCTATTCAGACATCTGCTAGGCATAATCTTACTCCTTTTTCAATATTAAATATCTAATAATATTAGACTCACGATTTAATAACAGATTAAACTCTTTAAGTTTTATCGGAAATTCTGAAGTTAAGCTGTAGGCCCAAAAATCTCCCCTAGTGTTCTTATTAATTTCATAAGTCAATTCTTTCATCCCCATATGGTCTGCTATCGACTCAATTTTATTTTTTTCTAACCAGTCAGTAACTTTTACCAAGACTTTATCTTTTTCCTCAGTCTTTGGGTTTAAAACTACCACCAGTTGGTATTGATATTTGTTTCCTTTCATTAGCTCAATAGATTAACATAAATTATTTTTTTTTACAATCAAAATTTATTTGATTCTAAGTATTTTACAAGAATTCTGAGAATCTTCAACCAGATAGCCCTTTTCTTTAATAACTTCCCTCAACCTATCCGATTCCCCCCAATTTTTCTCCTCCCTGGCCTTTTTCCTTTCTTTTACTAAATCCAGAATATCCTGAGGAACTTCTTCTTCAGCTATTTTCTTATCTAAACCCAAACCTAAAACCCTATCAAAATCAAAAATTGTTGCTTTCTTGTCTTCGTCTCCAACTGTTTCATCCTTAGTCAATTTCCAAATTAAAGCCAAAGCCTCACCTGTCGACAAATCATTTGATAAAAATTCCACAAATTCATTCTTATAATCATTATTAATTTCCCCCCCATCGGCCCAACCGGACAATAAAGATCTCAATTTAAACAAAGCTGCTTGACTGGCTTTAAGCGATTCCAAAGAAAATTCTAACCCTTTTCTATAATGAGATGTTAAAACCAAATATTTATGCGCCAACGGATCAAACCCCATTTCCACTAATTGCTCAGCCGTATACCCGTTTCCCAAACTCTTACTCATCTTCTCTCCCCCTTTCAAAGTCAGCCAGGCATTGTGTATCCAATAATTAGCCGTTTGGTGTCCAAAAGCACCGTACCCTTGGGCAATTTCATTAGTATGGTGAACCCCGATATGTTCAATCCCTCCGGTATGAATATCAAACGTCTCTCCTAAATACTTAGTCGACATCGCCGTACATTCCAAATGCCAACCGGGAAAACCCACCCCCCAAGGGCTTTCCCATTTCATAATATGATTTGGCTGATTAGTCACCCATAGCAAAAAATCCCAGGGGTTTCTCTTTTCACTATCCACTTCCACCCTTGCCCCGGATTCCATTTCTTCCAATTTTAAGTTAGCAAACCCAGCATAATCTTTAAATTTTGAAGTATCAAAAACCAAACCGGTCTCAGTTTTGTAAGCAAATCCGTTGGTCTCAATTCTTTTAGCCAACTCTATTTGTTCCGGTATATGATCTGTCGCCCGGCACAACACATCCGGCTTTTGAATCTTAAATAATTCCAAACTCTCCACAAATTGTTTCTCATATTTTCTGGCAATTTCCCAAGGCGACAAACCTTCTCTGGCTGCTCCTTTTTCCATTTTATCCTCACCCGTATCTGCATCCGAAGTTAAATGCCCCACATCGGTTATGTTCATCACCCATTTCACTTTATACCCAATATAACGCAAAAAACTAACTAATACCCCCCACTGGGTATAAGCATACATATGACCGATATGTTGATTCCAATAGACCGTCGGCCCACAAGAGTAAATCCCTACCACCCCCGGTTCTATTGTTTTTAAAACTTCCTTTCGGCGAGTTACTGTATTATAAATTTTCATCATATAATCTTAACCCTTTAATATTTTTAAAATGTTTAGTATTTAAGGTTGCTAACTCGGCTCCGCACTCCATCGCTGTCGCCGCTATTATCGCATCAAACCCTTTAA
>CAYOPC010000025.1:0-8923 GCA_964405765.1 uncultured Gammaproteobacteria bacterium
CTACAATCAAATTCTTCTTCAGTTAATCTAAATTGTCTCAAATGTCTTTCATCTTCCAATTCTTCGTCTCGTCCGGAATGAATTACTGTAAAAACTCCATCAAACGATTGAAGTGATTGTTCTAATGACAACTGTCCTGTTTGACTTATATACAACGTTTCGCCACAACGGTTACCAACTTTAAATAATGTATCTACATTTTCACACGCCCCGGTAATTCCCACAATCTCCGGCACATCAACATAAGTCAATCCTGTTTTCCGATAATTTTTATTAGCCCCAAAGTTAAGACTTTGATTTATTTTTACCAAATTGGCAAAATGATCATTAAAGTCTAGAATAATCTTTTTTCCTTCTACGTTTAGTTCTGTTTTTTTCATAAAACCCAAATTAATAATTCGAGCCCAAAAAAAAAGCCACCCATCGGTGGCCTCAACCCTTTACAAAAAAAGAACCCCTCAATCGGGGTTTCGCTTTTCTCTCTAGAGTCTTCATAAGCTCTAGAATAAAATTATCATCCAAATTAATTTATTAGTCAACAAGTTGTTTTATTATTAATCTAATAATCGAAATATCTGACGTTCCTTATTATAGGAATTAATTGTAGTTTAGTTTAGCTTGCTGTATAATCCCCCTCAAAGATAAATTTTTTATCCAAAATGATCATTACTGACGGCCAATTAGGTAATTTAGTCCTCGCCAAAAAAATTGTCGATAATAAAAAACTCGAAGATATTCTTGCTTCAGCCAAAAATAATGATTTATCTCTGGCCGACGCTTTAGTTGATAAAGAAATTATTTCTGAAGAAAATTTAGCCAAAATTTTAGCTGAATTTTTACACATTGATTTAATAAATTTATCCGAAATTACCCTCGATTCTAAACTGGTTAATCTCGTTCCCGAAAAAGTTGCCCGCAAACAAAGACTCATCCTTTTTGGTCAGGAAAAAGATAATCTCAAAGTTGCCCTCACCGACCCAACCGACCGGGAAACTCTTGATCTTCTCTCCCAAAAAACCGGTAAAAAGATCACTCCCTATTTGGCCACTGCCCGCGATATTGAAAATAGTCTCAAAATTTATCGTCAGGATATTCAAACCACTTTTGACCTGCTTCTCTCTGGCAGTAAATTGGGGGTTATCTCCGAAGACACTCCTGTTGCCAAAATTGCTGATTTATTAATCGAATATGCTTATCAAGATAAGGCTTCTGATATTCATATCGAACCGGAAGAAAAATATTGTCTCATTCGTTTCCGCCTTGATGGAGTTCTTCACGATGTTCTCCGTCTTCCCAAAAATCTCCACGAACGGATAGTGTCCCGGATAAAAGTTTTATCCAAGTTGCGTACCGACGAACACCTTAGCCCTCAGGACGGCAAAATGCGGCTTCAATTAGACCGGGAAAACCTCGACATTCGTGTTTCTATCGTCCCGGTTGCCGACGGTGAAAAAATTGTTCTTCGCTTGCTTTCTTCCAAATCCCGCCAATTTTCTTTACAGGACTTGGGTATGAATCCCACCGATCTTGCCAAAGTTACCAATGCCTTCAATAAATCTTTTGGCATGGTTCTGTCCACTGGCCCTACCGGTAGTGGTAAAACCACCTCCATTTATTCCATTCTTAAAATTTTAAACAGTCGCGACAAAAACATTACTACCATCGAAGACCCGGTTGAATACCGGATTCAGGGGGTTAATCAGATTCAGGTCAATCCCAAAACCAGCCTCAATTTTTCCAACGGCCTCCGGTCTATCCTCCGTCAGGACCCCAATATTATTTTTGTCGGAGAAATTCGTGACAATGATACTGCCGCTATCGCTGTCAATGCCGCTCTCACCGGTCATTTGGTTTTATCTACCCTTCATACCAACGATGCCGCCACTACTATTCCTCGTTTTATTGATATGAAAGTTGAACCCTTTTTGGTCGCTTCCACTATCAATATTATTATTGCCCAAAGGCTAGTCCGAAAAATTTGCCATCGCTGCCGTCAGGAAGTTACTGTCACTGTCGATGATTTATCCAAAAATTTATCCCCCTCAGTCATTGCCAAAAATTTTGGCCATCAACCAACCGTCAAACTTTTTCGTGGTCTTGGTTGCGATTTTTGCCACCATACCGGTTATTACGGTCGAATCGGTATTTTTGAGGTAATCGAAATGAATAATAAAATCAGAAAACTTATTTCTAAAAAATGCGATTCGGAAACTATTTTAGCCGAAGCCATTAATAACGGTCTGACCACTATGTTCGAAGACGGCCTGCAAAAATGCCTTCAAGGCCTTACTACTATTGAAGAAATATTAAGAGTTACCAAAACAGAATCATTATGAAAACCGAAAAAATGACCATCTCTAATAATGACAAGTTGGCTTTAATCAGCAACTTATCGACCATGCTCACCGCCGGTATTCCTATTTTGGAAACGGTCAAATCTTTATCCGAAGAATCCAAGGATAATCTCAAAAAGATTTTGGAACTCGTCCACGACGATTTAATTCAGGGAAAAAATCTTAGCCAATCGTTTGCCCGTTTTCCCAAAATTTTTTCCAAAATCAATCTTAATATTTTAAAATCATCCGAAGAATCGGGGACTCTGGAAACCGCCCTCAAAGACCTCCGCGACAATATTCGCCGCGATATGGAATTTACCGACAAAATCAAGGCCGCCCTCCTTTACCCTATTATCCTTTTGGTTATTTTTGCCGCCATGTTTTTGCTTGTTTTGCTTTTTGTCATTCCCCGTATTGCCACTATTTTCAGCAACCTCAAGGTGGTTTTGCCTTTGCCTACCAAAATTATGATTTTTACTTCTACTGCTCTCAGAACCCACAGTCTTCCTATTCTGGCTGTTTTGCTTTTATTGGTTCTTCTTTTGGTTTATCTTTACCGCACCAAAAAGAAATCTTTTTATTCTCTGTTTTCCCGTCTGCCGGTTTTATCTAATTTGTTCAAAGAAATAGATTTATCCCGATTTTCCCGAAGTTTAGCCTTACTTCTCAGCTCCAATATCACTATCATCAATGCTTTGGAGTTAGTTCAGGACGTCGTCGTCAATTCCGACATCAAAAAAGCCATTGCTGATTCCAAAAGAATTATCGCCTCCGGCGGCAAGTTATCCGAAGGTCTTAAAACTACCAAAAACAAATCTATTCCCGGAATTATTGTCAAAATCATTGAATCCGGCGAAAAAACCGGTTCATTGGACAAAGCTATGCAGGATGTTTCCGATTATATGGATTACAACGTCACCAACGATCTCAAAACCACCACCACTCTTCTTGAGCCGGTTATTTTGGTCGTGGTTGGTTTGTTTTTGGGTGTTATGATGATTTCTATCATCGCTCCGATATATAATTTAATTAGTCAAATAAATAATGGCTAATCACTTTAAGTCCGACCATCAGGGTTTTACTATCTTGGAACTAATTATTACTATGGGAATTTTTGCCATCATCGCTTCCCTGACTACCATTAATCTGACCAATTCCCAAAGACGTGTCTCCCTCGACTCTCTCACCTCTACCTTGATTAGCGATCTTCGGCAGCAGCAAATCAAAGCTATGACCGGAGATACTCAAGGCCGTTCTTCCAACAGTGCTTATGGCATCCATTTTGATAGTAACCAATATGTCCTGTTTTATGGCGATTCTTACAACTCCTCCGATTCTGACAACTTCGTTGTTCCCCTTGACACCAATTTTTCTTTTACCAATTTGGGCAATGTCACTTTTTCCAAAATCAGTGGTGAATCTGCTGGTCTGACTTCCATCATCATTCAGGACAATTCCGCCAGTAACCAAAAAGATATTCGGCTTAATAATTATGGCGTTGTCACCGAGGTTTTATGAACAAATTATTTACTCAAAAACTCGGCTCGTCTTTGGTTGAATTGATGATTGCTATCGGTTTATTTGTCGCCATGACTCCGGCCCTGATTACTGGTCTGATTTCTTCCCGCAACGGTAAGGCCCAGCAGCAGCAGCGCAGTCAGGCGGTTATGTTGCTCAAAGAAATTGAAGAATCTGCCCGTCATATTAAAAATACCGATTGGACCAAACTTACCCCCGCCGACACCGATCTCTATGTTGCCAAGGATGATAGCGGTTGGAATCTGGTCTCTGGTGTCGAAAATATTAACGGTTTTTCCCGAAAAATTGTTATTAGTCATGTCTATCGTGACAGTAATAACAATATTATCACCACCGGTCTCCCTTCTCAGCTTGATTTTTCCACCAAAAAAATTACTTCCACCGTTTCCTGGACTCAGCCTCAAGTTTCCTCCGTCGAATCGGTCATTTATCTTACCCGCCACACCAATTTTTCTTATGTTACCGATAATAAGGCCGATTTTGAATCTGGTTCTACCGCTGAAACCCAAATTACTGATAATGGAGAAATTACTTTAGCCAATGGTCTTGGTGCCAAAGCCAAATGGTGCTCCCCCGAATTTTCCAAAGACAGTAGTGGTAATGAAATCACTATCAATCTTCCCGACGGTCCGCCGGTGGCTGTGGCCGCTTTGGCCAATCAAACCTCAACCAATATTCCCAACGATGTTTTTGTTGCCGTTGCTCCCACCACCTCCACTCCCATCAAGTTAGCTTACTTAACCGTTACTGCCAATACCGATCAGCCCATTCCGACCCTCAAAGGCAAATTTACCCTTGATTCCGGTCAATATTCCTCTGGTTATTTTCCCTCTAACTTGGGCGGTCTGGACAATAATTTCAAAACCAATGATGTCAAATCTTATGTTTCTCCCTCCGGCAAAACCTATGCTCTCTTAGCCACCAATCTTCCCAACCACGAAGTTATTGCTGTTTTGATCAAAGATGAAAACGGTAACGAGGTTTTTCAGGATCCGGTCAATAAAATTTATAAATACCAAACCTTCTTTAATACTCGAATTTATGGCTCTGTTGGCACCGGTGCCACCACTCCATCAGCCCCTACTCCCACTCCAATTTTCACCAATGTTCCCAAAGACGCCTCCTCTTTTAGTGGCGATATCAACCCCGGAAATATAGATTGGTCAAGATCTCGTAGGGCCGCTACCAGCAATAACTCCTATGCTACCGTCAATATTAATAATTCTTCCAGTTCTTCCCGTTATCTTCGTGCCACCAACTTTGGTTTTTCCATTCCTACTAATGCCACCATTACTGGTATTGAAGCCAGAATTGAAAAAAGCGAAGCCAATAATTCCACTTCAACTTATATTCGGGATTATTCCGTTCGTTTGGTCAAAAATGGCACCCTTGTTGGAGATAATAAAGCCTTAACTTCCACTAATTGGTCAACTTCCGATACCACCGTTTCCTATGGTGGTTCAAACAATCTTTGGGGTACCACCTGGTCGGTCGGTGATATTAACGATTCTGATTTTGGTCTAGCCCTTTCTGTCGGTCGTAGTGGTAGCAGTAATGAAACTGCCCGGGTTGATTATATGTCTCTGGTAGTTTATTACACTCTGCCTACCAGTACCCCCACTCCCACTCCTGTTCCCGCCGGCGGCAATGACCAGTCTCCCTTTGGTTATGGGGCCACTTCTTTGGCGGTTATGGGTAATACCGGTTACGCTTCTTCCGGTGGCTATCTCTATTCTTTTGATTTAACCAATATTGATTCCAAAACCTCTACCTCTGGTTTGGATCAGATTGGTTGTCGCATCGAACTTGATGGTTTCGACTGTCAACCCGGATCTGGTGGTTTATTTGGTCGTGGTACCAATAGAAAATATTCTTCCGGACAAAGCGGTACCAGTTGGAGCGACAGTCAAAATTCTGTCCACGATGATTGTTCTGATGGCGGCAATATCGAACTTTATGCCGATAATGATATTTATCCTGTCCAGATTGGTTCTAATAAATATATTTTTGTCGCTGTCGGTTCCGGCGTCAATCCCGAGCTTGATATTGTCAATGTTACCAATCCTCCCGGCACTACCACCAATCCCACTATCAATAATAACAGTTGCGGCCGGATCAGCGGTGGTAATAACGACTGGAAACGAATTGGCTCTCTTGATTTCAATACAATTTCCGGTACCGAAGAAGCCGCCAATTCTGTCTACGTCAATGCCGATGGTACCCGGGCTTACATCTCCTCCAACGGGGGAATTGATGCCAATGGTGACGGTCGGCCCGATAGTTATCAACTTTATGTTATTGATACCACCAACAAATCTAATCCTAAATTTCTTTCCGGTTCATCTACCGCTTCAAGCGGTTATTATTACGGTTCCGGTGCCAATAACCAGCTTTACCCTCGCCGTTCCTTAACTGTTTTAAATGGTCAGCGGGCCATTCTTGTCGGTCGGGATGCCGTCAGTGACAGTAATGACAGTCAGGAATATCAGGTCTTAAATATCGAAAACGAAACCAGTCCGGCTTACTGCGGCGGCGTCAATTTCAATCAAGGTTTTAACGATTTAACCTCTGTTTCCGAAGCCGATGGTGATAATTTCGTCTATATGGTTGCCAATACTATGGAAAAACAGCTAAAAATTATTCAGGGCGGTCCGGATGATTCCGGTCTTTTTGTTGCTTCCGGGACTTATGAATCACCCATTTTTTATCTTTCGGGTTTCCCTGTCCTGGCTTTCAACCGTTTTTCTGCCTCGGCCAATCTTCCTACCGGTTCCGATATCAAATTTCAGGTCAGTGTTGCCAACACTGTTTCCAACAGTTGCAGTAACGCCAATTTCAGTTATATCGGCCCCAGCGGTTCGGCTGACACTTATTTTCCTTCATCCGGCGGAGTTATTCCTTTTAGCGATACCGGCATTTACCGCAATCCCGGCCAATGTTTCCGTTATAAAGCTTTTCTTTATGCCACTCCCGATATGAACCAAAGTCCTTCTGTTGATAAAGTTATTGTTAATTATTCCCCATGATTAGGCAAAAAAAATCTTCCGGTTTTACTCTGACTGAAATGTTGGTTTATATGGGTATCTTTTCCATTATTCTGGTCATTATTACCCAAATGTTTGTTTCTATTCTTCAAGCCAAACTCGATACCCAATCCACCAGCAGTGTCGAGCAGGACAGTCGTTTTCTGGTTCAACGCTTTATTTACGATCTTCAACGTGCCACCGCTATCACTTCACCCGCCTCTGGTCAAAGTAATTCCCTCACTCTCACCATCAACGGCCAACCTTACACTTATCAATTAACCGGCACCAATCTTTTGGTTAATTCTGCCATCAGGCTCAACAGTCACGACACCGGTATTCAAAATTTGGTTTTTTCCCGGGCCGGCAATGCTGTCAGCATCGGCGGTACTGTTTTTAGTCAGATTATCAAATCTTCCGGTCCTGAGGTCAGAAATATTATTACTACTATTAATTTACGTTCCCATTAATATGACATCTCGCTTCCCCAAAACTTCCGGTTATGCTTCAGTCGCCATTGTCGTTTTTATGGCCATTTGTATCACCGTCACTACCGCCTCTGTGGCTATTATTCTTACCAATTCTCTAGCCGGCAGTAAATTCGAACAAGGCATCTCTACTTATGATTTGGCCGAAAGTGGCCTGGAAAATGGTGTTCTCCGTTTTTTGCGCGACCCTTCAAATTATATCGGCGAAACCCTGGTTTTTGACCAGGGGACTGTTAATGTCACTGTTGCCGCCGACAAAAAATCCATCACTTCCACCGCCCAATCCGGCAATTTTGTCCGGACTGTCGAAGCTCAGGTTGATTACGCTAATAATTTAAACATCACCTCATGGCAGGAAAAATAACCAAAGCCTCATCTCAGTTTGCCTTTTTATCCATTTATCCCCATCATCTCGACTATTCCGATTCATCATTGACATCAAAAATAAAATTCACTCCCGATGTTGTCGATCATCTGGAAATTATTGATTCCTCCAAACTTGACCAACAAATTGTTTCCTTTATTACCAAAAATCAACTTGGCCAACAGAAATTAATTATTATTCTTACCCCGGAAGTCTATTTTGAAAAAAGACTCTCCGACCCCGGCGATGACTTGAATATCCGCAATTTTATCGACAAAATTCCTTTTGACGACGTCTTCTACAAAATTATTCCCGACAAATCCGAATTCCGTTTGGTGGCTTTTAATCAGGACTATATTAAAACCGTCAAAAATTTTTTTGAGGCCAATGGTTTTGAGATTATCCTGACTCTGTCCAAATTTGATCTCGACCAAGCCGGTTTCAATCCCGATATCAAAACCCTCAAATCCGCCAATCTTCTGGCTACCACTCATCTTCCCAAAACCATTAAAGACTTTAATCCGGTCAAATTATTTTCTCATTTTAATTTTGCTTCTCTCAAAAAAATTGATCTTCGTAAACTCAACCGCACCGCTGTCTTGGTTTCTTTTTTCTCTCTTCTGCTAATCGTCTTAGTAGTTTTAATCATCGTCCAAAAGCCTTTTTCCTCCTCCCAACCCACCCCGCCAAATATTTCGCCCACTCCCACTGCCGTTCCTACTTCAATTCCTCTCACCCCCGAAACCGCCGTGATTAAAATAACTTATAAGTCTGCCCGATTGACCGGTTCTGTCAATAATCTCAAAAACCAGTTAGCCAAAGACGGTTTTAAAAATGTTACTGTCCAGCAGGATTCCACCCTAGGCACCAGTCAAAAAACCTATCTCAATTTTTCTGCTGCTTTTCCGGATGATCTTAAGGAAAAAATTACCCAAGTTTCCAACAAATATCTCATTAACTCCCTGGTTCAGGTCAAAGACAACCTCGGTGTCGATGTCTTAATTTCTGCCGAAAGGTAAGGTAATTTATTCAACAATATCTAATAATATTGTGTTATAATGCAACTGAATTATTAATAGTTATAAAATTCAACATGAAAAAATTGAATCAAAAAAATAACTCTGCCTCCAAGGGTTTCACCTTGATTGAACTTGTTGTTGTTATTGGTATTTT
>CAYOPC010000026.1:0-8715 GCA_964405765.1 uncultured Gammaproteobacteria bacterium
GCAGCGATAGCGTCAATATTTTTTTTGTAGTCTTTTTTTGGCTTTTTGTTGGCCAAATAAATTTGGTCAGCTTCAATAGTACTCACGGCTTCTTCGACTGTTTCTATAGGTAATGTTATCATATTTTTAAGCCAATTCACAAATTCCTGAGTTTTAACAGCGAATAACCCTTGAGACATGCCAACGAAAATTTTATCAATTTGATAGTCAGTAATAATTTTTTGGAGTTGGGGTAAAAAATTAGAATCATTTTTAATTACATCAAGCGGCTGAATGACACCTTGAATAGAAATGGCTAGACCAATTTGTTTACTACCATAGTCAACTGAGAGGGCGTTCATGAAATGATTATATCAAGGCTAATTAGCAGAAAGGGTGGCTTTGATAATTAAACGGCGGAGATAAGTTCCCGGAGGGCTACAAGTAATTAAGGTTAAGGTTCTGTCGTCAAAACGTTGTTCAAGAACCGAAAGGTTAGTAGGTTGAACTTCAAACATTTCTTCGACGACATATTTGTAAGTGGATTTGTCGTATTTAAGGTAAATTTCATCACCCTGTTCAAGTTTGTAAAGAGTAGAAAAAATAGTTAAATAATTTTTAGAACTAAAAAATTGAGATAAAGTTGAGTGACCAAAAATAACCGTATTACCTAATTGGCCAGGGAGTGCTGTTTGAGGGTATTGAATTAAACTTTTGTTTAAATCCATACTACCAATAGTAACCGTGGCGTCGGTAATTTTTAATTTGGGGATAGAAAGATAATAGGTTGATTTAGTAGAGTCGTCAATTTGAGTAACCGGCAAGAGATTATTTTGAGTATTAACAAACCAGTTGGAAAGTTGAGTATAATCAGTATTTTCACCCAAAATATTAGTCTTATTTGATGATTTTGGCGCGCTTGGGTCAATGATTTGCTTGAATTTACCAGAATATTCGAATTGAAATTTTATAATAGGGAAAATAGCTAAATATAAAAATGAAGAACCAGCTAAAAGCAAAACAGAAATTATGATTCTTTTGCGTTTTGGAAGACCTTTTGGGGGAACGTCTTTTTTAAGATAAATATAACTCACAGAGATTCAGTTTTAATTTCAATATTGATATTATCTGACCTGAGAGGCAAAATGGGAAGGTTGTTGTTGATATGAAAATTATAAGCCCGAGGAATGAGTTTTTTAATAATACTGTTGGCTTGGTTGGTAGTTTTTCCGGTAAGAGATTTTTGGACCTGACTGATGTTGGTTTTTGGTAGAGATTTACCGGAAATAGTTAGAGTACCGGAAGCTTGTGAAACATCGATTTTAATAAGGTTAAACGATAAATTAAAATCTTTAGATTGGTAATCGATATTGGGGAAATCAGGTTCTGAAGCCAAAAAATGTTTAATAACCTGATCTTTAACATCTTCGGGGAGAACAAAAACGGTAACGTTGGCTTTAATTGTGGCGGTTAATTCGTCAGCTGCTTCACCAATTTCCCGACTTAGTTCCAATTTGTCTTTTTGAGTTTGGATAGTACCATCAATAATACCAGAAATGTTGCCGATTTTTTTATTAATTTGGTCGTCAATATTCTTGGAAATTTGTTCATCAATTTCGGATTGAACATTAGTTTTATCAGTTTGACTGACAGCTCGGATTTGCTGACGATTGCCACCAGTAAAAGCGGAATCAGCTTTAGCAATTAAACTGGTTTCAGGAAAATCTTTAAGTGTTAATTTGGTGTCGGTGGCTAAATTAAATTCAGAACCGATATCGACAGCCATGACAACAGTTTTGGTTTGACCTAAAGTGATGACACCTTTTTCTAAATCAGAACTACTGGCATTAACAGAAACAGCAGTAGTTAATTCAAATTTTTTACCCGAAGAATCAGTTAAAATTGATCCATTGGGAATGTTTTGGGTTTTATCGAGTTTATTAAAAATAATAATTTCCCCTTTAGCTTTTTCACCAATAGTTTTTTGGCCGGTGGTTTCGACAGTGGCTTTGGCATCAATCTGAATGGTTTCTTTTTGAACTGGAATAATTGATTTATTTAAGTCATCAATGGTGGCATCACTAGTTTTTAAAGTAACCGGGATTGATTTATCAAATTGATACGGAGTAGTAAAAAGAGTAATTTGAGAGGAAACTAAGAAAAGTGGAGCGATAATTAAAAATGGTAAAACAGCTAGGGCAATCCACCAAAAACTATGACTAATTTTAGGAAATTTGATTTTGGGAAATTTAAAAGAAAATTTAATTTTTTGCTGACTACTAGGAATGATTGGTGGGGTTATTACCGGTGGCTCAAAAGGATCGAGATTGGGTTCAGCACCAATTTCCAAAGATTGAGGCAACTGATCTGGACTGATAATCGGTAAAGGAGAAGTATTTGATGTTGGTTTAATGACAGAAAAACCTAAATCCTCAGGAGGAGATTCCATTAGTTTTTCTTCCTTAATTTCATTTTCATTGGTAATAGCTTCAGTTTCTTCGACCGGATTTTCTTTAATTTCAGTTTTTTCAAAATCTTTGGTGGTGTCTGAAGAAAGCGGTTCGGCAACAGATGATTTGTTGGGGTTTAATTGATTAGAAATTACTTTGGTAAAGGTAGTGATGACTTCGTTATCAGAATAAAGTTTGATATCAGGAAAATGGAGAAAAGTTTCAATATTTTTTTTACCAACCCAAGGGAAATTTTTGAGAGAAGTGATCGTTTCCGGAGAGGCATTACCAAAAACAATAATTTGAGGAGGCAAGGCAGATTCTGATTTAAATTCTAAAATAGCTGACTCTAAATTTTGACCAGTAAATTCCCCATCAAAGCCTTTTTTAACTCTTTCTCTGATGTGGCTCAAATAAACCAAAGATAGATAAAATTCCTGTTTGGACAAATGGAGAAGAATAAAACTGGCCGGGAAACCATCAGAACGGTTTGACTCTTCAACTAAAGCTTCGTCTTCGGCTAAAAAACCAGAGGGAGAAAAGGATAATTCTTTACAAATTTCTTTGATAAATTTGAGTTTGGCGGGCATGATTTTACCATCGCTGCTAACCCAAAAAGGAGGAACAACAAAAGCGGCATTGGATGGTTCCTGGTCCTCGGTAATATTGGCGTTAAGAGAAGCGACAGACAAAGATTCATCAACGGCTTTATTTAAAATAGAAGCATCAAATGAATCCCATGGTTTTTGGGGGCCGACAGACAAAACCCGGAATGATTTATTTTCCCGAGAAACCAAGGAAACAGAAACATAATCATCCTGAATATAAATTAACCAAAAACTATTCCCCTCCATAGTATAAGAATACTATAAAAAACACACAGCCTAAAGACCATGGTTTTTTGTTCCGCTTTATTGAGTTTCCGACATAAATGTCGGAGTTTTTGGAACCTTGGAATAAAAAGGCGAAAAATGGATTATTTAAGCACGGCGTAGATGCGGCGGCGACCTGCGCCAGCAGATTCTTCCTTGGTGATTTCAAAAGCTCCCAATTCACTAGTATTGTTGACATGAGGGCCGGTGCAAACTTCCTGGGAAAAATAAGAACTCTTTGGACCAACGGTATAGACACTGACAATTTCAGGATATTTATTACCAAAAAAAGCGATGGCACCCTGTTTTTGGGCCTCAGCAAAAGGCAGAGTTTCTTTGGTAACCGCTAAACCTAATTTGATTTGTTGGTTAACTATGTCGGAGATCTGTTTAAGCTGTTCATCAGTAAGTTTTTCATGATGAGAAAAATCGAAGCGCAATCTTTCTGAGGTAATGTTAGAACCGGATTGCTGAACATGATCACCAAGAACTTTTCTAAGCGCAGTATGAAGCAGATGAGTAGCAGTATGATATTTGGTAATGATTTCTGATTGTTCTGCCAGACCAGACTTGAATTTGCCAGCAGACAAAGTTTGAGACCGCTTTTGATGTTCTGATTTGGCTTTTTCAAACTCATCAATATCGAGAGATAAATTATTTTTCTCCAATTCTTCTTTGATCATCTCGACAGGGAAACCAAAACTTTCATAAAGAGTAAAGGCTTCTCTGCCGGAAATAGAGTGATGCTGCCCAATAAGCTTATTAATTTCTACTAATCCCCTGTTTAGAGTTTTACGGAATTTATTTTCTTCGGCATCTAAAACAGAAATAATTTTTTCTTGGTTTTCATTTAATTCCGGATAAATGCCGGCGAAATTGTCTTGATTATCTAAAACGGCGGTGGCAATTTGAGAAATGAAATTAGTTTCAATACCTAAAATTTTGCCTTGACGAACAGCCCGGCGGATAAGACGACGTAAAACATAACCAGCTTCTTTGTTGCTTGGCTCTACCCCATCGGCAATAATAAAAACGGCAGAACGAATGTGGTCGGCAATAATTCTGATTGGTTTAGTAAATTCGGAATATTTTTTACCACTGATTTTTTCAATTTTTTGAATAATTGGCTGCCAAATATCGGAGAGATAATTGTCGGAAAAACCGGATAAAATAGCAGTGGTTCGTTCAACTCCCATACCAGTGTCAACATTTTTCTGGGGCATTTCGGTAAACTTACCAGATTCATCTTTGTAGTATTGCATAAAAACATCATTCCAAATTTCAATAATGCGTCTTTGTTGACAACCGATAATAAAATCAATTGGACCAGCATCAGGATTAGTATCAATAAACATTTCAGTATCCGGACCACAAGGGCCGATAGAACCGGCCGGACCCCACCAATTATCTTTTTTGGGAAGATAATGGATTTGTTTTTCAGAAATTCCCTGACTACGCCAAAGATCATAAGATTCAGTATCTTTTGGAGCATCAGCATCACCCTCAAAACAAGTGACATGTAAATGTTCGGGGTTAATATTTAACTCTTGGGTTAAAAATTTATAGCTCCAAGGAATCATATCTTTTTTAAAGTAATCCCCGAGTGACCAATTACCTAACATTTCAAAAAAAGTATTGTGTGTTTCATCGCCAACATCATCAATATCACCGGTACGGACACATTTTTGGACATCGGTTAAACGCTTACCTAAGGGATGAGGCTGACCAAGTAAAAATGGAACGAGTGGATGCATGCCGGCGGAAATAAAAAGAGTGGTGGGATCGTTTTCCGGAACCAGACGGGCGGAAGGAATCTCAATATGTTGTTGAGAGACAAAAAAATTGATAAATTTATCCTTTAATTCGCGGGCTTTCATAGTGATGATTATATCAGTTAATCAGCTATTCAGCTTGTCAGATAGTCAGCAAAACAAATTAATCAAGAAATGTAGAGATGTTCTGTAGAACGTCTCTACATTAAGAAAATTACTTTTTTGGTTTGATGAAGGTTTTAGGAACGGGTTTCTTAGCTTTGACAAAAATTGGGGTAATTTCGGCTTTAGTTTCTGGTTTTATAAAAGTTTTTTCAGACAAAGACTTGACAATGATTTTTTTAGGAGATGGTTTTTGGTTTTTAGCGGATTCTGATTGGGGAATTAAATCTTTGAAAAAAGATTTAATTTTTTGTTCAAGCTTTTCAAAGACTTCGGTTTTGTTATTTTTGTAAATGATAACAGCAATGACGGCGCCGATAATGGCACCGCAAATCAGACCAAAAATAAATCCGGAATTAGATGATCCGGAATCAGAGTCTGAGTGATGACAATGGCAATTACTCATCTTTTTTATTCTTTTTATCGAATAAATTATTAAAGAAAGAGAAACCGTTTTTAAAACCCATGACAAATTCAGAAATCGAAGAAACCGGTTTAGCCACAGAAGCAGTAATGGAATGAGCGTCGTCGAGAATTTGGTTGGTTTTGGTGATAGTGATTCTTAACTCTTTAAAAACCTTAATAAGCCAAATTCCGGAAGTAACAATGATTCCGGTAATACCAAGAAGACTGATGATGATGACTACTTGAGTAAGTTCCATACAAAAAGTATAAACTAATTTTTTGTCAGAGTGAAGAATTGATTATTTTTTCTTCGATAGTTTTTTTACCATTGGGAGAAGTAGATTCAACAATGATTTTGTTATCACCGGAACTAAGTGAAACTTTTTTCTCAAAAGTACCATCATTGTTGACTAAAATTAAATCATCATTAACTCTGATAGTAGATTCCGGATCAGTAGTGCCGGTGACATCAAAAATAGAACTGGAAAGAGTAGTTTCCAGAGGCCAATTAATTTTTAGTTTAGGGGGTTGGTGAAATTTGTAATATTCAGAGACAAGATAAAAGGAAAATAATAAAATTATGACAACAAGAGAAACCATAAAGGTAAAACGAGGAGTAAAAGCAAATGAATTTTTGATAGTATTTTTAGATTTACGTTTTTGTTCAAAATCACGCCTAAACAAAGATAAAATATCGCTACCGTTAAGCCCTAAATAGTCGGCGTAATCCTTGATAATTAAAGAACAATAGGGTTCCTGGGGGAAACAATTAATTTGTTCGTTTTCAATAGCTTCAAGATATTTAACCGGGACTTTTATTTTTTTGGAAATATCAGCCAATTCCCATTCCTTGTCGAGACGAGTGTTTTTGAGTAAAGAGCAAGCATAAAACATAAGATTATTTTATTCAGCGTTATCACTGGGAGTATTATGAGGAATAAGAATTTCACGGGGTTTGGCACCATTGGCTGGACCAACAATACCGGCTTGCTCCAGTTGATCTAAAACGCGAGCGGCCCGGGCATAACCAAGTTTAAGGCGTCGTTGCATAAGAGATGAAGACGCTTTACCTAAATCTTGAACTAATTTAACAGCATCGTCAAACATAGGGTCTTTTTCCCCAAGAGTTTCACCGGTTGACGGAGCATTTTTAGCACCATTATGACCACCAACAACCGGCTGATTAAGAATTTGTTCATCATAATCAGTGGTTTTTTGAGTTTTAAGGTAATCAATTAAAGTGATGAGATCTTTGTCTCCAACAAAACAACCTTGAATACGAACTGGCTTGGCTAAATCCGGCGGCATATAAAGCATGTCTCCCCGACCTAATAATTTTTCAGCTCCGGGAGCATCCAAAATAACCCGAGAATCGGTGACTGAAGCGACAGCAAAGGAAATACGAGTGGGAATATTGGCTTTGATAAGACCGGTAATAACATTGACAGATGGGCGCTGGGTAGCTAAAACTAAATGAATACCGACAGCCCGAGCCATTTGAGCGATCCGACAAACATTATCTTCCACTTCAGAGGGAGAAAATAACATAATTTCGGCTAATTCATCAATAAAGATAATGATATAGGGCATAGACTGAAAACCAGAAAGGTTGTTGTAAGCTTCGATATTTTTAGCGCCAACTTCGGTAAAAGTTTTATAACGTCGCTCCATTTCAGCAACAGCCCATTTTAAGGCAGAAATAACCTTTTCCGGTTCAACAATGACCGGAACGAGCAAATGAGGGATGCCGTTGTAAGGGGTAAGTTCAACTCGTTTGGGATCAACCATAATCAATCTGACTTCATCGGGAGAGGCTCTAAATAAAATACTGGCGATCCAGGAATTAACACAGACAGATTTACCGGAACCAGTTTGACCGGCAATAAGAACGTGGGGCATTTTGGCAATGTCGGCGACTTTAGCTTTGCCGGCAACATCAAGACCTAAAGGAACAGTAATTTTATTTTTGGCACCTTTCATAGCTTCAGATTCCAAAATTTTTCTGATAGGAACAACTTCGAGGGACCGATTAGGAACTTCAATACCGACTAAAGCCCGGCCAGGGATGGGGGCTTCGACACGAATCATACCACCAGGAGCGGCTAAAGCCATAGCCAAGTCATTGCTTAAACTCATAATTTTGGCTAATTTGGTACCTAAGGCAACTTCAAGAGCATATTGAGTAACCGAAGGACTGTCATTAATTTCGGAAACCCGGGCAGTAATACCAAATGAGTCAAGAGTTTGTTCAATAGTTTGGGCATTTTTACGAATATCTCCCCTGTCGGCTTTGGCACCGGGAGTGTTGTCAAAAATATCAATAGAAGGATATTCCCAAATTTGATTACCGGAAGAACTTAGAGCAGCGGTGGGAGCCATAGTGTTGGTGTTAGGTTTAAAAACGGGAGTAATATTGGCAACATTAAGATCATCTTTGGACTCTTTTCGAGAATCATTTTTTGTTTCTAGTTGAAGTTCAGATTGATAGACTTTATTTTTATTCTTTTCTTCTGACTTAGCCTTAATTTTTTGAGCACTGCCGACGGAATATTTTTTAATCAAATTAAAAAGCATGACAAAAAATTTAACGATTTGAGCTACAGAAGTATCAAAAAGAATAACAAAACCGACGATAAAACAGAAAATAAAAATAAGGGTGCTGGGGACCTTGCCAAAAAGAGAAATTAACTGGTCTGATAAAAATATACCAGATATGCCTTGTTGAAAAAGGCTAATCATGGCAATAAACATAATCAAGAAGCCCAGAAAGACATTTAAATCCTTAAGTGGAGTTTTAATTTTGGCAAATAAAAAAGCAGCCAGAAAAAGCAAAAAAGAAACTAAAATGGCGCCGAAACCAAAATATTTAACTAAAAATTGGTTAATAATTAGAGGTATTGGACCGGTTTGTAAAAATGAAAAAACAGAAACTACAGTTAAAATTAAGAAAAAGATAAATAAGATTGTTTGAATAGTCTCCGGTTTGAGTTTCAAACTGGGAAGAACATGTTTCTTTTTTCGACCACGTTTAGCCATGAATACAGTATATAGAAATTAATTAATAATTACTAATTA
>CAYOPC010000027.1:0-8488 GCA_964405765.1 uncultured Gammaproteobacteria bacterium
CGGGTGGATTTTTCACCACCCACACTGCAGTTCCCGAAGAACACAAATTAGAATCAGCTGGTGGATATTCATATGTTTTTGCATGAGCTGATCCACAAACTCCATTTACCGGAGTCACACAAGACCCACTTACACAAACCTTTCCGCTACTACAACCACCACTACTATTACATTCAGCACAAGTAGTACTGTTTCGACATGAACCATAAGTACAATTAACAGATCTTTTTTTTCCACCACTACAATACGTAGCCACTCCATTCGAACAAGCATTTGGATAACTAGTACTATTACACTCTCCACACTGAGTTGAACTTTGACAAGTACCATAAGTACAATTAAAATAATCATCCCAAGTACCATTATCACATTTATCCAAGCTTCCGCTGACACAACGGTTGCTTCCATTAGAGTACGTTGTTCCACCAGAAATGCATTTACAGTACCCACTACTACAACCATTAGCACAACTAGTAGATACATACCTCGTACCATTACAATACCACCGAGTGCTACCATCACAATAAGGGCCGTCTCCGGATTCACATGGTTCATAAGCTAAAACCTTAGAGGAAAAACCTATGGATAAAAGACTTAAACAAAAACAAAACAGAAATATTCTTATCTTATTCATTTTTTAGGATATACATTTATTACCTTAAATATACCCTAAAACTTTATATGTTTACAACTACCTAATTACTGCTTAAAGCTACAACCTCACCCATACTTCCAACTTCCCTAAAACTTTCAAATCCGATTGGATCAATTAAGTCCAATATTAATTGCAATTGACGCATAGTCCAGGGACTTTCGGTTGATAATCCAAAATTACGTGCAAAATCTTCTGCAGAAACAGTATAACGCTTAGTATAATCCGTATACATATCATCTAAATCACTCATTGAATCTGCCACATATAATGCCATCAATGATTTTACTACTTCGCAATTACCCAAGCTATCATAGCCTGTAGAACTTAACCCTAATGCATTAACTAGTTGATAGTAGGCAATCCCGTAGCTTTCCACAAATAAATGACCGATAAACTGATTTCTCAAATTTTCGTCCGGGATGTCTTTAATATTTTCTTCATTCTTATTTGGAGAAATTATTCCGTGTTCAGTTAAACAAACTGAGTTTGGCCCTCTCTCCGGATCAGTCATTGCAGTAAACAACACGCAAAATCCATTATTACACACACTTTCCAAAGCATCAGGAGCCCCATTGTCTTCATACCAGTCAATTGCCGCCCTAAAAGCCTTTTTCATCCTGCCTGTCATGTTTACTTGCCATACCATTGGTTTGCCGTCTTCATCATAAAAGACATCTTCAGACTCACCTGTCAACACATAATTAACAATTTCCTCCCGACTAAGGTGATTTTGGAACTTATCTTTGCCGTCATCCCATCCAGCCAATCCTTTAGAATTATCCCAGGCATAAAGCATTCTGGCTCCAAAGTTAATTCGGTCTTTGTCTTCAGCCCCCAGGTCTTTTAGTTCCTGCCGGTAAGGTCCAAAAGTTTCTTCTTTCCAAGCTTCTAAAATATCTTGTACCTGCTCCGTCGGTATCGGGGTAGGTTCAGGTTTCTGGTAATCCAATATCTCGTCAATAACATAGTTTTTGTATTCCTGGGTAACTACAATTTGGGTCAGTTTAAAATCTTCTCCATCTATTTCTTCCGCCGGTTTCCTGTAACTGTTTAAGGCCACCTCCAAACTATCTTCGGTTTTTAATTCCATTACCTCAGTTCTTTTATCAAAGGCAGTCACTGAGGCGGCCAACAAACCCTTAATAAAAACATCTCTGATTTCCTGATTACTCAAAGCTCCACTGGTTTCCGGACCGATATTAAAAGATATCTGACCCCATTTATTCATCCAAACAGCATTTTCATCCTTGTCCGGTTGAGTCAAGGCGGCAAACAAAAGACAACCGCCATTGGCCGCTAATTTATCCAGGGCATCGGTGGCCTCATTCTCCTCCAACCAAGTTACCGCTGCCGATAAATTTTCTCTTAGCCTGCTGTCAAAATCAAAGTTTGATAACCAAAACAAAGGTTTACCTTCCCGGTCATAAAAAACTTCCTGATTCTGACCGTCAATAGCATATCTGACAACATCCTTGTAGGGGAGAAACCAATGGAAATCAGAATAAGTATCTAAATCCCCGTTGTAGCCATAACTCCATAGGTTTAAAACCTTGGCGGAAAAACTAATTCTGTCTTCATCCTCACAACCTAACTTTCTTAAATTATCTTCATAACTCTTAACACTTTCGCCACCAAAAGTATTTAAATCTATAGTATCTACCACACTGACATCAACTTTAGTATTCTCTGCCTGGGCCCCAACTTCAGCTACCATAGGGCTGGCCAAAACTACTCCGGCCAAGGCTCCGGTCAGGGCTCTTTTGACCGGTTTAGGTAATCTGTCCAAAAATCTGGGTTTAATTTCCGTCTCATCCTGACCGGCTAAAAAATCTTTCTCCGCCGGATTAAAATTTTCTCCTCTGGTTAAATTTTCTTTCACTGGCATAGTTTAAATTAGATTAAAACCTATAATATATAGATGAATTGTAATTAAACCGACCAAAAAAGTCAATATCTATCTATCTTATAATAATATATACATACCCAATACATACCCAAAACCCGCCCCAAACCTTATCCCTTAATCTCTGATTAACTCCACAATTAAGCCATTTTCAGACACGTTTTTGTAGGGGACATCTATACCTCCGTCGGCGGTAATAAAAAAAGCCTGATCATTAACAATTTTACTAAAAGAACCCTCTCCGTCCAAAAAATTACCCATCAGTGCCCGATTATTTCTTTCCAAACCGGACAAAAATACCTCATTTCCCGATATTTCAAAAATTTCTTTTGATAGCCAACCGCAAATAGCCGTCTGAAATCTTTTTCTGTCACCCTCATCGTTAACATAAGTCACAAAAAAATCTTTCACCTCATTTAAAACCGATTCGTCATTATTCCCAAATTTATACCAATCCAATTTTGATAAACCCACCAAACAAACATTGTTTGCTTCCAAATCCGAATTTTTTCCATCGCCGGATGCCGCCTCCGAAACTTCCAAATATCTCTTGGCCAAATCCAAATAAGCTTTATCTTTTTTCCACTGATATCTGGCCAACATATCACTGCTATAAGCTAAATTAGACTCAAAACCCCTCAAAACCAAACTGTAACCTTTCCATGTTTGCCAAATATTTTTATCAGATGAGGAAAAGTTTTCAATTTCTGCAACTTTACCTCCATTCCAGTATTCTTTTACTTCTTCCGGTGTCGGGAACTTAGAATTAAAACAAATCTTTTCCAATTTATCTTTGGTTGCCTCATCAAACAGTTTGGATTGGTACATTTCATAGGTAATCTTACAAATCCACAGGGCGTTATCCACCCCATCAGGATATTTATTGTAGAACATATCAATATCTTTCTTAACTATCTCTAAGTCTTTAGGATCCTTGGTTTGATTATAAAAATTAAATCTGGCCCAGGTAGCTATTAAACCGTCTTTATTGCCTTCCTGATTATTCCAAACGATATCACAAGTCTTGGTTTTAAAATCACAACCTCTTTCCAAAATATACCAACCGTCTTCACCTCGTTGAGTCTCTATCCAGTCAAGAGTTTTTCTGGCTGCCTCAGTGTAATCGGTTCGACTGATTTTAATATCATCAGAATTACCTATCTTAGTTTTAAACAAATTACCCAAGTAACCCTGATTTAAATAAACCAAACCAATAACTCCTAACAATAGAAAACACATTACCGTAACTAATACTGGTAAATTGAGCTTCTGGAACATAAGATAATCATAACCAAAAAAACACAAGACTACAAATAAACTAATTCCGTCCCACTACTGTAGTCCAAAAATCCTGGGTCGTTCCGACGCCGGAAACCAAAGTTGACAGAGAAAATTTAAACGTTACCACTCTTAATTCGTCGCCCGTACCATCCCCACAAAAAACAAAATTATCACAATTATTTATTGTGACACTATCACTATTCAATTTTTTCTCTATACTCCCAGAGCTCGAAGCAATTTTATTTCCATTAACGCTACAACTCAAAACTGTACTCAAATTATCCACCACGCTTGTCAATCCTACCGACAGATTATCGCTACTGCAAAGTAAACCACCACCGCTATTAAATACATTCCTTCTTAATTCCGACAAAATCCAATTACCCTCATCCGACAGTTTAGATATCGCCCTATTCCTGTTCTGTGCTTTCATTGTCTGCAATATCGTCCCTACCACTATTACCATAATAATTCCTATCGACGATACTACCACCACTATCTCTATCAAAGTAAAACCAAATTTATTTTTTTTCCGATTTTTCTGCACGGTAGGGGATTAAGGTTGAGTCACCATATAATAACCAGTGAACCCAAGACCGGTCTGTAATAACCAACCAGAAGAACAGCTTGTCCCAATTCCGCTACTGATTGACGCCGGCAACTCCACCATAGCACAAACATAATAACTTGAACCAGAACTACCCACAACATACCTGTAATTAGAAAAACCAACCCCGTTAGTCTTTGGATCACTCGGCCATTTATCCAAAAACCCGGTCAAATTTGTTATATTCCCCACAGCCGCCGGATAGCTATTCCCAACTTGCTTAGCCGACTCCAAAGCCACTCTTATTTTTTCCAAATCAGATACTCGTCTGGTATCCCGAGTCTTTTTATTTAATCCCCCAAAACTCACCACCGCTACCGCCGTCAATACCGCGATAATCGATAAACTTACCAACAGCTCAAACAACGTAAACCCCAATTTTGTTTTAAAAGTCGCCCTTTTTAAGGGAGAACGTCCGAAGGACAAGAGGGTTTGTTCTTTTGTTTTATTTATTTTTTTAGACATTAGAAATTAGATATTAGAAATTTTAATTTATTGTTGACTTCCAACACAATAATTCCCCCCGTTTGTTTGAAAATCACAAGGTACTGAGGTTACTTGATCAGCATTACCATACTTGCCAGATTCCATATTTACAGAACAAGCACAAAAACCATTCTTCGCAGCTGAATAAAAATATGTATAACTATCATTTTTAGGCCCAACCGGAAACTTTTGTAAAATCACCTGAGAATTAACCGTCCACGAACCGTCACGTGCCGGGTAACTTCCACTCAACATATAATACTGTTCCGCCGCGCTCTGAATCGCTTTTAAATCCTCAATTCTTCTCTGGTCTCGTCCGCTTTTTTGAGCCCTGGAAAAACTTACCGATAAAACTACCGACAATATCGCAATTATTGACATCGAAATCATCAACTCCACTAAAGTGAAACCTCTGTATTTTAATTTCATATTAAGGAAAGTCACCGCTCACTCCCACATTCGAACTAGTAATTATATAACAACAACCGGTCGTAATTGGATACCCCAAGTCACCACATCTGTCTTTGTTAATACAATCTTTATCTTTATCATTTTCCAAATTTGTATAAAGTCTAAAGGCCTTAGCCGATGTAGGTGTAGAAGCATCATAAAGTATCTGCTTGGTCGTCTTCTCGCTCGGTAATTTCTTCATATAAACAACAGTTTTTCCCGATGAGTCTATAACCGACAATTCTTTTTCATTCCCAATTAAAGTTGGTAATCCCTTCGGATCATCTGGTTCATCACTCGGAAAATATCCGTTATCAGCATAAAACAGATTTAAACTTTCTGACAAAGATCTTAAATTCGCTTTTCTGGCCGCATCCCTTGATTTCTTTTGTGATTCCGAAAAACTTCCCACTGTCACCATCGTCAATATCCCGATTATTGAAATCACTACTAATAACTCCACTAAGGTAAATCCACTCTTTTTTATTTGTTTTATTCTTAAATCTTGAATCATAAATCTTAAGTCTTTTTTAATTTGTTTTTTTATTTTTGTTTTCCTGATTAACTGACTAGCTGACAAACTGAATAGCTAATTTGCGCAGACTGCATAAACCCCCGGAGTTGGAGTCAACCCACACCTAATTTGAGAATTTTCATCATCATTTCCGGCTCCGACTTCTAACTGGGTCCTAATAATAAAACTATTACCA
This sequence comes from uncultured Gammaproteobacteria bacterium, assembly GCA_964405765.1. GTDB lineage: Bacteria > Patescibacteriota > Microgenomatia > UBA12405 > UBA12405 > WARW01. The sequence goes on from CAYOPC010000027.1 coordinate 6,093, forward strand.
TCCGTTGACGTATAAGAATAACCTATATTGGATACTCCAATCATATAAGACGAACCAATCGCTGCATTCAAACAACTGGTACAATTATTTGCCCCAGGACTAGGATAAGCCTGATTATCGTTATAATACATTCTCAGCGCATTTTTTAAACTGTTCAAATCCTGAATTTTTTGTGAATCTCTGGACCGTTCTCTGGTTCCCACAAAATTCATCATCAAGATTGCCGATAAAACTCCAATTATTGAAATCACTACCAATAACTCAATCAAACTAAAACCATTTTTTAACTTTCTAAAATCAAACATTAATTAATTCTAATCACAAAACTCATATTCTGCAAACATCAACCTCTTCTGGAAAAAAATCTTGTCACTGACAAACTACTCCCGCCGGAATCCCAAAAAATATCTATGATTGCATTAACGCAATCATTTACCGAACTTCTGCAACTTTGGTCCGGTATTACCACCTGACTAAAACCAACATTATAACTATATTGTTCAAATCCCGGCAAGGTTCCTCCGGTAATTGGAACCAAATTCCAAAACTCATCTGGATTAAGCATCTTCTTTTGAAATAATTCTTCCACTACTACATTACCCATCTCCGTTGCCCTTTTCCTTTTCAAAGAAGTCGTCTTTATACTAATTACATTTACCATCAACGATATCACCCCAACTATTACCACCGCAATTACCCCAATGGCAAAAATAATTTCTACCAAACTCTGACCTCGTTCAGTTTTCATTAATTATCCCTAAATCACTAATTACCACCGAATCACTTACCCCACCGCTCAACACCAATGTTATCGTCTGTCCAATCAAATTACCCACCGCATTAGTTAATTTACCATTTCCCTTACTAAAACCAAACGATTGACTTCCTCCTAAACCCACCACCGACACCCCAATTCCTTTATTCGGATCTATAACCTGACTAAAAAAGGTAGTGCCATCCGAACTGTTTCTCATCCCCGAAGCAGTTATATTGCCATTACCAATACTTACTTTAATATAAGACAAACCTAAACTTTTATCAGGCAACTGACCGGTTATTGCCAAATTCCTAGCCAAATTCAACCAACTAACCAGCTCATTCCTGACCGTGATCATCTTTCTCGATTGCGCTAAACCCGAAAATGTTGTCACCCCGACACCTGTTAACACCAAAATAACCGTCACCGCCACTATCAACTCCACCAAGCTAAAACCATTTTTAACCACTCTCATTAAACTATTCTAACCGTAAAAACCCTCTTCTACAATTTTAAATCAATTTATAGTCTCATTGGCTTCCAATTCATCGCTATAACAATATTCATTATCACCACACTTCCACAAATCCTCCGAACAATCACTATCACCCTTATCCTCAAGATCGGCAAATAAATAAAAAGACAGTCCATCACTGGCAACCTGATAGCAATATTCTTTACTGATTAAATAATCTTCCCTAGGAACCATTTTCATATAAACATAATCACCATCACGCCACTCCTTTCCCCAAAACGAATTTATCAAATCCTCCGATGGTAATTTCCCATAATCCTTATAATAAAGCCTCACTGCTTTCGATATTTCATGCAATTCAGTTTTTCTTTCTATATCTCTTGATCTGGCCTTAGCCAAAGAAAACTGCCCCCAGGTAAACCAACCCAAACAGCCTAAAACTAAAAATATTAAACCCAATTCTAATAAAATAGTTCTATTTTTCATCATTTTTAGTTACAACCACCCCCACAACAACTAACCCGACATTCAAAATCATTACAGTTCTCAGTCAATTCATTATAAAGAAAACAAAAACCATCGGATGAATTCGCCTCATTACAACCACTACCCGGTAAATTACAAGACATTGTTGAATAACATTTATTCCAATTACAGCCGCTTCCCCAAACTTTCTCATACCACAAAATATTCGAGCTGGAAACACCATAATTCACACTATTCCTATCCAAATTTAAACTACTATATCTGTTGTCTGTATACCAATCCTTAGGAATATCTTTATCTTCTTTATTCTCCAGATTAGTTATTACTTTAAACCAGCCCGGATCGGTCACCAAAACATAAGGATCATCATTAGGGTCACATAAACATTTTTTTAAATATCCATTCATCCCAGTTATTGATTTACCACAGTTTTGTTTTAACTTACAAAAATTCATCTCCTCATAAGGATAGCTTCCCTTATCATTGTAATATTCCTCAAAAGCTACTTTCATTTTTTTTAAATCATTTTTCCTTATGGAATCTCTTGCTTTACCAATTAACCCACGTGGGTTAATTGTCCCAATCATCATCACCATCAAACTAACAATAATCGCCATTGACACCAACAACTCCACCAAAGTAAAACCATTTTTATTTTCTTTCACTTTCTACTTTATA
>CAYOPC010000028.1:0-8027 GCA_964405765.1 uncultured Gammaproteobacteria bacterium
CAGTCCCATTGTGCCGGACTCTCCGCTAAGAGCCGGTAGCCGTCATAGCCTTGGTAAGCCATTACCTTACCAACAAGCTGGTAGCGAGTACGCCACTCTCTTCGCGTCTTACGACTTTAATCCCGAAGGATACTATGGAAAATTACTCCGCCTTTCGGCGGGCTATGCTCCACAAAGAGGTATGTTCGTACTTATTACTCACCCGTTCGCCGCTAAACTTATTATTTACACAGATAGACCCACTGTAGGGTAACTCTCTGTGTAAACAACAAATCCCGCTCGACTTGCATGTCTTAGGCACATCGCCAGCGTTCACCCTGAGCCACGATCAAACTCTTAGTACTAACGATTCCGACAAATTCGGAATCAAAAAATTTTTTGAAAATCTTTCTGGCACTAACAGTTTGGGCTCTAATAAACGCACCAAAATTTAAAAGTTCAGTTCCTGCCTAAATAGACAGTGAGGTTATTATATTACATGATTTTTTATTTTGCACTAAGTAAGTTTGATTTGGTTTTATAAGTAAATTACTTGACAATATGTATTTTTGTGTTATTATAGGACTTATATTCGATATTTATACGAATAAATACATATAACTTGTATATAAAGATAGATAACGAAATTGCTCTTGAAAAATAAAAAGAAAGGAGAAAAGGATATGAAAAGGATTTATCCTTGGTATTCTGGTTAAGTCATGAAGACTGAGACCACCAATCGTGTATTTTTCGCCGGCCTCGGGCGGGCGCGCTGACTTTCGGCTGCAGGCTGCATAGTAAGCGCTCGTCATCTCTGAGCCACTTTGCATGATCGGTTAAAACAACCGTTCAGGAAGGAAAAGGACCATGGCAAAAAGCAACCGCATGAATCTGACCCATGTATGGAGCTTTCCGAGTTTAGATCATCCGAAGGATGATCTGCTCACCGCACGATTCAAGGTCGTGTAGGAAGTTTCGGTATAGCTAGATTGCCCTGTCTCGGTGAAAACCGAAACTAACCTTGTATAACGCGCAATAATATATGAGAGGAATCGGAAACATGGCTAAAATGTCCATTTGCGGCCCGACATACCCGGACACGCTTGACTGCGCCATGCTATTTCCGAAGATGGCACAAAGCCGCCATGAAGCCGATCGGCGTTTTAATTCCCAGAACAAGGGGTTCTGTAAGAATTAAAAACATGGTTCGGGAACCGACTGTAGCTGAAAAAGCAATTTGGTGCCCGTAATTTTCGGAAAAACAATGTGGTATTCGCTCAAGCACGATGTTTTGATATTCGACTTTCTTTTTAAAAAACAAACCGCCGGGTTACGGATTGTGCTTTTAGCATAATTCTCCGGCGGTCTTTTTTTTGGAAAAAATGTATTTTATACCTAATTTTGGACAAATATTGACATATATAACAAAAAATGTAGAATACCTCTGTATTATCGAAATTTTTGTTTTGATAAACAGTTGTTTTAAAGGATTTATGGCTCAGCATTTTGCATGCTTAAAGTGAATAATCCTTTTAAATAGATCAGTTGGAACCTTTACATAAAAAAATAATCTTGAAAGGAAGGATCTTGTTTTGGAAAAGAAAAAAATGTCTGGATGGTGGGAATGGGTAATCATGGGATTACTCATTTTCTTAGTTGCCTGTCTACTGTTCATCTTTTTGGGGAATATCGACAAAAACCCGATATATTCCATTAAGGTAATATCCAGTGACAGTATGAAACCAGTTTTTGCTACTGGCGATATGATTATCATCAGTAAAACCGACAAACAAGTTGCAATTGGAGACATTATCTCTTTTGTCGGTGCAAACGGTGAAACATTGACCCATAGAGTAATTGGTATTGAAGGTACAACCTTGATTACCAAGGGAGACAACAGCGAAGATGAAGATGTTTGGCCAAATGGGTGGAGTTTACAAGAAAAAGATATTTGCGGCTGGTATTTATTTAAAATACCAAAAATTGGTTATTTCTTTAACTGGTTTAATTTATCGAGAGCACAATTGACGGATAAAGAAAAAGGATCAATTGGAATCGAAGCTGGTATCTTTACTCCAACGCCAACTATAGAACCAACACCAACTCCAACTCTAGAGCCGTCACTAACACCAGAAGTTTTGGATGAAAGTGAAAATACACCGACACCATCACCCGAAAATAGTGATACTCCTGCGCCGCCTTTGGAGAATGAAGATACCCCAACTCCGTCACCTGATAATACTCCATCACCAACTCCAACACCAACAAATGTTCCCGATCCTACGGTAACTCCGTCATCAACAGCAACTGACGATTTGAATGTTACCCCTACTCAAGAACAATAAGAACAACTGAACAATTAGACCCAACGTTTTGTCGCCACTATGGCAACAAATACTGAGGGTCTTTTTTATTTAAAAATAATCTAAAGACAGGTTATAACTTGACATTACAAAAATGTAAGTTAAAATCCTTTCTGAATTGTTAAAACTTCTTAGTTTTAATTTAGAAAAAAGATTTTAGGAGAACCATATACTGCAGGTTTGCTTGTGGATATTTATGGCTCTTTTTAAAATAGTTCAGTTGGCACTTTCAAACTCAAAAAAAACAGAAAACAGGAGGAAAGTTTTATGAAAAAGAGAAGTTTATTTCTACTGATCCTGGCCATTCTTCTGATCGGCGCAATCGGCTTCACTCTGATGTTTTCAGGCGCGAAGTTCACCGACACGGAAACTTCCAACGGCAACGTCCTCAACGCGGGCACTCTGGATCTGACCATCAACGGCGGCAATGCCAACGTCAAGATTCTGGATCTGTCCAATATGACACCCGGCAATCAACCGAACACTGGTTGGGTACTGAGAAACGCTGGTACAACGGCTGGAAATCTGTCTGTCAGCAACCTATCTGTGGTGGAAACCGGCGGAACATATGTGGATCCTGAGGGTGAAGCGGGCGATCCGGACAATGCGGGCAACCTGGGCCAAGTCCTGAACATTCGGCTATTTGCAGACAACAACAAAGACGGATGGATCAGCGCTGGAGAAACTGTTCTTTACAATGGCAAAATTGCCGATATGCCTTCGAGTTTCAGCCTCGGCCGGTTGAATGCAGGAAACGATTTCCGGCTTGGCGTGATTATCGATTGGTGGGATACCGCCGATGACAACAAAGCTCAAGGCGATACTCTGACCATCAACGGCACCTTTCTGCTACAGCAGGGCTAAACCCCTATACCTCGGCCTCTGCCAACTGAACTAAACCAAAAAGTCGTGATTATTCACTATCAACGCTATATGCGATGTGAATGTCACGGCTTTTTTCTTGGTCAAAATTTGTCTTATAGGATGTAGTTTGATATAATAACCTGTTTCTAAATTCCTTTAGTGGAATAACTCGTCTAATAAGCTAGATAAGCTAAAATATTCCAATTTAAAAAGAAAGGAGAGCACATTCAAAAAAAGTAGATTTTAGGAGGATAAAGTAACAAATAATCTGGAAAGAAGGGTGAAAAATGTTCAAGCTCAAAAAAACAGGGAAGAAGTTGCTTTTTGTTTTTCTGGCGTTGTTGATGGTTATTGCCATCGCAATTCCAACGATGAGAAGCGCTTCGGCGACAACCGATTGTATCGATGTCAAATTTGACACCGGTGCAGTAGGAAGTCACACCAAAGAAGGAATCACAATCGTCATAAGCAGAACCAGTAATGGAGCTTATACGTATGTGAGTTCAATCTCAGCACCAGGAAAGTCGTTGTGTGAGGTTGATATCAAAGCTGGAAACGGTGAAAAACCTTATCCTTTAAGCGGAGGGTCGTATGCGTCTGGAGTATTTTCTGGTTACAACAACAGCAGTGGACATCCCGCAGATGTATCACATGTCCATGTCTGGTATTGTATCCCGTGTCCGACGCCAACTTTAAGCCCGACTCCGACTCCGACTCCGACTCCGACTCCGACTCCGACACCGACACCGACACCGACACCGACACCGACACCGACACCGACGGTAACACCGAGTCCTGACCCGACTGACACACCGCCTCCGACGGTAACACCGAGTCCTGACCCGACTGACACACCGCCTCCGACGATAACACCGAGTCCTGACCCGACTGACACACCGCCTCCGACGAACACGCCTGGAACAACTAACACACCGCCGCCGATTCCGACAGAGAAACCCGTACACGGAAGAGGCTAAAACTACTATAAAAGACTGCATTAGAATGCTAACAAGCAAACTGATACAGTCTTTTTTTTTAGATAAAATTGTCTTATAGGATATTTTTTGATATAATGGTCACGTTCTTTTTGAAATAAAATAAAACAATATTGTCTAAAAGCAGATAATGTTTTTTAATATATATTTCGTACTTTTAAATTTTTGAAAGGAAGTGTGTAATTAATGAAAAAAATCTTTGTACTTATTCCAGTTTTGATTTGTGTCTTGTTGGTACTTGTGGTAGTTGTCCGGGTCGCAAAAGATTCTTCTGTACAGAAAAATACTGTGGTAACAGTCACAAATAATGAATCGTTTAAAAAAGAAGAATCAAAACCGACAGCAACTCCAACACCAAGTCCGACACCGACGCCAACTCCAGAACCGACTGAAGTTCCTTTCTCTGTTTTGGCTCCAACTACTTTAATGTCTTTTGAAGAATTAGTTGGTGATAATGGAGACTATACGTTATACCAAGACATACCGACTCCGCCTACTAATGACACTTATAAATTGGTAATTAATATTTTTTACCAATATATAACTGTGTTTACAAAAGACAGCGACGGAGAATTTACTATCCCAACTAGATACATGATATGTACCACAGGGAAACCAAGCACTCCAACACCTATTGGAGAGTTTAGAACTGGAGAAGTACATTATCGATTCAATGAATTTATCGGTCTTGGTTATTTTGCTCAGTATTGGAGTCAATTGTTTGACGATTATTATCTTCATTCAATTCTCTATACTGAAAAAAATGCATACCGATATACAGGGTCATATAAAAACTTGGGGAATAATGTTTCTCATGGATGTATTCGAATGCTTGTACCAGATGCTCGATGGGTTTGGTACAACGTTGCACCTGGAACACTGGTCGAAGTAATTGCTGGAGAAGAAAATCCAGAAGATGCTAAGATCAGAGAACAATTAGTGTTTCCCCCGCTTCCCGAAAAAAGACCTCAGATTCTGAGAATAGCTGGTAACATACCAATTACAGAAACCTGGCCAAAAAACTAAAACCATAATTTTATGGTTAAAGATCGCTTTAGATTTGCAAATATAATTTGCGAAACTAACAGCGGTCTTTTTTTTTTGGAAAAATTAGATTTTGATAATTTTGGCACTGGGTAAAATATCGGCAGATTCTGGTTCGGCGGTAGTAAAAATTGTTTGGTATTTTTGGCAAACTTTGACAACTAATTGTTGATGTTCCAAATCTAGTTCAGAAAAAATATCATCCAAAAGTAAAATTGGTTTGTCATAATAATTTTCTTCCAAAAAATTTATTTGGGCTAACCTTAGGGCTAAAACAGCTAATCTTTGTTGTCCCCGACTACCCCAAAAAGCTAAATTTTTATCTGGAGTAGAAAAAATATTATTATCAAAACTAAAATCATCACGATGAATTCCAAATTGGGTATAACCTCTTTTTAAATCAATTGAATAATTTTTTTTGAGTTTTTCCTCACTTAAAATTGATGGATGATAATTTATGACCAAAGTATTTATTTGAGAATCTGAATGATTAGTTAAAAAAGAATTAACACTCTTAACAAAATTAATCCTAAAATCATGAACTATTCTGGCATTTTTGACTAAAACTTGATCCCAATAAAAAAGGTCAGTATTTTTAGCAAAACCAAGTCTGATTTGGTCAAGAAGTTCATTGCGATGTTTGAGAGCTTTTTTGTATTGAGAAAGGGCAGAGGTATAACGCCATTCTGTTTGAGAAAAAATATTGTCAAAAAATTCACGACGACGATTTGGAGAACCAGTAATCAAACGAATATCTTCTGGATGAAAAATAACCGTTTTTAAAACACCAATATAACTTTTGCGAGTTTTAATGACTTTATCAATTAAAAAACGACGGCTAATAGTGGCAATACGAGGATCTGGATTTTTAATTAATTGAATTTCGGTTTCAGAAGTTTCATTTTTATCATTGACCACCTTACCTCGAACTGAGGCAAAATTTTTATTCCAATTAATCATTTTTGATTGGGAACTAGAACGAAAACTTTTGCCACAAGACAGGAAAAATATAGATTCTAAAACATTAGTTTTACCTGATCCATTGGGACCTAGAATTAAATTAAACTTTGGATCAAATTCCAATAATTGTTGGTCGTATGAACGAAAGTTTTGTAAAAGAAGTTTGGAAAGATACACAAATGTAGTATAACAGTAAATTAGATTACTTTGATATTTCTTTAATTTGAAATAAATATAGAGTTATTTGTCATTAAACTATTGTTTTTATTAAAAATATCAAGAAAACTATTTTTGACTGGTAAATATTACTTTCTATATTTCTTAGTGGCTTTTTTCCAACTTGGATTATTAAGTAACTTACTATTTGCTTTATTGGATTCTTCGTCTGAAACAAAATCATTTAGTCTGGCTAGACAACTTTTAATTGCCACAACATATGTTTTAGTGGCTTCAATATCTTTTTTATAATCAAAGGTTTTATTCTCTTCCATCCACTTTATCATTCCCTCTTCATATTTAATAACTACTTTTGCTGATTTCTCAATTTTTACCTTGCTGTGTGCTAATAAAGAAATGGAGTACTTCATTGATGGATATTTTGTAAATGTTTCACCTGATACGATTTCAATTACCTTTCCATATTCAGATAATATTTCTTTGGCTTCATCAACTGTCGGAATAGTTCCGTCGTCAATGTTATCGTCTTTGTTCTTTTTACCTTTGTATAACCCAAATGTTATAGGACCTCCTATAATCAACAACCAAAAAAAGAAATTATTTTGATATTGTGCAGTTGTTGGTTGATAATCCTGAACTGTTTCACAACTCCCACGAAGTGGGTCATCATCGCAGTTCTCGTGATGACTACCAAGACTACTACTTATCAAAAACGCAATCACTATTGCTCCGATTAGACCACTTAAAATTGATTTGGTTAAATTTTTTGTTTTTTCTCCATAACTAACGGCTGTCTTATAAATATAAAAAAGAAATACTGCTCCGATAATATATCCTATTGCCCGAAAGATTCCATCACTCATTGGATTTAATCTCCAAACTATCTATGACTATTTCTGTATTACGGAAGGTTTTTATTTTTGTTTTCATATTTATATTTTTGTCTTTCCCATTAGACGATTGAAGCCATACCAAATAACTCCGCCAAATAAAAAAACTATTACGAACTCTAAAAAGACATAAAAGTTATCCTCTTGTCCAATAAACTTACCAGCATAGGATAGAGCTATCACTCCTAAAACTATCCATCTAGGGAACAACTTAAACTCTCGTCTATCGCTTGATATTTTGAAAGTTATAAAACCTTTTAACCATTTTCCAAAAGTGACATTTTTTGGTTGATTTGTTTCTATTTGTTTTGCCATAACCTAATTTTTAGTTTTTAACATTAATAACTTTTTGGATTAATAGTTAGTATCAACATAACGATTGTTATGGCTATGAAGATTATATTTTTTCTTCTTACATCAATTCTCTTTCCACTAACAGCTGACACTATGCCTGTAACAATGGCTGACACAAGTGAAGATACCCCAATAAAAAAATTGATTTTAAGAATAAACAAAACAATATCTAACGCAATTGCTGATATTACCACCCTCAATATAAATTTCTCACTATTAAGAATGTTCATTTGTATTTTTTTAACTAATAATTTTTCTAAATAGTCTGTTATCTAAAAGATGTATTTGCTTAATGTTACCACTTTCTGTCAGGAAAAATAAAAAAATCCCCAAACGGGGGTTTTTAATGTCCAGTGGGTTGGAGTTGAACCAACTTACGATAGTTTTACAGACTATTGCCT
>CAYOPC010000029.1:0-7758 GCA_964405765.1 uncultured Gammaproteobacteria bacterium
TTAGCTAAAAAAATATCTTGAGGATAAGTTATTTTAATATTTTGCGGAGAACAAGGAATAATTTTTGGTTTAATTCCATTTAGTTCTAAAACTTGGGAATCGTCAGTAATAGTAAGTTGTTGGTCAAAAATTTTTTGATAAGAGGAAAAAAGTAAATCAAAACGGGCTACTTGAGGTGTTTGAGCGCAAAAACAAAATTCTCTGTTTGGAGTTTGATTAACAAAATTTTTATTATTGCTAATTTTAATAGTGTCAGAACTAGGTTTAGCTAAAAGAGCGGCTTGGTATTTTTTTGCGTTTATAAAAACAGAATTAATTTCCTGATCACTAACAAAAGGATTAGCAGCGTTATGAATACCAACTAAATCGTTTGAAGAAATTTCTTTTTTAATGTAATTAAGAGCATTAAAGACAGTGTCTTGCCGAGTTGGACCAGCAAAACTAAATCCAGAAACTTTGGTAAATTGATATTTTTTAATAATTTTTTGAATAGATTTTAATTCTTCTGGTTTAGAAGAAATAATGATTTTGTTAATAGTCGGACTGTTTTGAAAAGGCAAAAGAGTCCAATATAAAATTGGCTTACGGTAAATTTTTATAAAAATTTTATTAATAGATAAATTCATCCGATTACCAGAACCACCAGCAACGATGACAAGCCAATTCATATGGTTTTAGTCGTTAATTATAATAAGATCATGTGAAACGAAGGGTTTGGAAAAAGGTAACGACGTAATTATCACCATGATTAAAAACAATAAAATTGAATATACCAGTCAGGAATATTTAGAATTTAGAGATTTGACTGAAGAGATAGAACAACAGGTAAAAGAAGCAAAAATTAAAAATGGCTATGTGTTGGTTTATTCCTGTCATACGACTTTGGCAATTTGCGTTAACGAAAAAGAGGCGGGAATCGTAAAAGATTTTAAGAGTTTAATGAATAAAATGATCCCCAGAGAGATTTATTATTGCCATAATGATTTGAGTATAAGAACGGAAAATTTGGTTTGTCAGTCAGCAAAATCAGATTGTCTAAATGGTCATTCACATTGTACTCACATGTTAATGCCAAATTCAGAAATGATTCCGATTATTGGGGGTAAAATGGCTTTGGGGATGTGGCAGAGAATTTTTGCCATTGAATTAGATAGTCAAAGGAAGAGGCAGGTAATCGTTCAAATCAGCGGCGAGTAAAAATCTCAATTTGTTGGATAACTTCGTCTAAAATATCTTGGGGAGTGCTGGCACCGGAGCTAACAACAATATTTTTTTGATTAATAAACCAATCGGGATTTAATTCGGAAGCATTATCAACAATGTAACTAACAGCTCCGGCAGATTCAGCCACCGACCGAAGGCTGTTGGAATTGGCACTGGTAGGAGCACCAACAATAATGACAAAGTGATGCTTTTTAGCTAGTTTAATAATTACCTGCTGTCTTTCGGTAGTGGCCTGACAAATGTGGGGCAAAATAGTGATTTGAGGATATTTATTTTTTAAGAAATCAAAAGCCTTTTGAGTTTCAGTAGTTGATAATGTAGTTTGAGTGATAACAACTGTATTCTCTGGTTTTGAAATTGGATATTCAAAAATTTGGTTTAAAGTAACCGGAGTAATAAATTCAGGAGCTTCGCCGACAATGCCAACAGTTTCGTCATGATCAACTTTATTACACAACAAAATTATGTGCTTATTTTGTTTGACTAAGTCTTTGACGGTTTGGTGGGATTTTAAAACTAGCGGACAAGAAGCATCAATAACTATTAATTCCCTATCTTGGGCTTGTTGATAAACTCGGGGAGCAACCCCATGAGCCCGAATAATTACGACTGAACCAATGGGAATTTCGTCAATAGAATGAACAGTTTTGATTTTTAAATTATTTTCCAACCAATCGACAACATGTTGGTTGTGGACTAATTCACCAAAAAAATAAATGAGTTTATGAGGATATTTTTTGGCAGTATCTTGAGCCAGTTCAATAGCCCTGGTAATACCGAAGCAAAACCCATGAGGTTGGGCTAAAATAATATTAGCCATGATGTCGTTTAAATCTTTTTTTGAAGCGAGTATCAGGAATACCAGGACAGAACCAATGGTCGGCACAGCGAGCTTCGTAAGTAATTTTTGAATCACTAAAATCCTGAATAACAACAGTAGGACTATCGTATGGGGCTGGTTTACCGTCAATAAGACGTTGAGTCATAGTGGCCGGAGCGCCACAAGTTTTTTTGTGGCCGTCTTTATAAGTACAGCGAGCGGTTAAAGTTTCAACAGTAGTAGCTAAACCGAGTAAAGATTCAATAGAGGCAAACGGCTCGCCGCGAAAACTGCGATTAAGACCGGCAACAACAACTTCAATATCATCGTAAAGCAAAGTTTTAACAACTTCTTTAATATTTTTATCGAAAAACTGGATTTCGTCGATGGCAACTAAATTGGGACGTTTATTTTTGGAAAGTTTATAAATATCTTTTAAAATAAAAACTGAGTCTGATTGATCTTTTTTAGAATTAGGAACAGGAATAGCAACCCAACAACCACCATTGCGACAGCGGACTTCATTAAGATCAAAACGATTATCCAGGGCCGGTTTGTAAACACGAATGTCATAATTTAGGGCGTCGCGACATTCAGAAAGATGGTCTAAAAGCCGGCGGGTTTTGCTGGAATTCATCGGACCGACAAAACAGGTTAAGGGTGCTCGTTGACGGGTCATAGGCTCATTGTAGCGTGAAAAAACCGGCTTGGAAAGTGTTTGTTATAATTAACCGTAGTATGGAGGAAAAAGAATATCATCGAAATAGAAGGATGTTTTTTGTAATTGATGATAATTTAATAATTGCGCCAGCAAATTCAGAGAAAAGTCATTTTGATTGGCTGATAGAACAATATTGGCCAGAAGAAAAAGCAGTTGAATTTATTGAAACGGGATTGAGAGGGGTAGTTGAGGATGGAAATATTAAATTTTTTACGGGAAAAAATTGGGAGATTAACGATGAAATTGAAGTAAAATTTTTTGAAATTTTTGACGAATTGATAAAGAAATTAAATATAAATCCAGAGGCAAAAATTGGTGGCGGAGCAATAAAGGGAGAAGAGGGAGAAATTTGGCCAGCAAGAAAAAATTATGGACAAGTTAAAGATTATTTAAAATAATGAAAATATATTTTGTGACCGGAAATAAGAATAAATTAAAAGAAGTTCAGATGATAATGCCGGAAGTGGAAAGTTTGGAATTGGATTTGCCGGAAATTCAGGAGTTAGACCATAAAAAAGTAGTGGAGTATAAATTAAATGAAGCAAAAAAATATAAACCTGGTTTAAATTTGATGGTAGAAGACTTGTCGGTGGAAGTAGATGGGATGAATGGTTTACCCGGGCCATTAATTAAATGGTTTTTAAAATCTGTTGGCAGAGAAGGAGTTTATAAGATGGCAAAAATATTTGGCAACCGAAGAGCAACGGCAACGGAAATATTGGGATATATTGATACTCAAGGGAAGATGGTGTTTTTTGAGGGGAAAGTAGAAGGTAAAATTGTGCAACCGCGAGGCGAATCTGATTTTGGATGGGATCCAATTTTTGTTCCTGACGGATTTAATAAAACTTACGCCGAAATGAGGATTGAAGAAAAAAATAAAATTTCTCACCGAAAAATTGCTTTGGAAAAATTGAAGAAATACTTAGAAGAAAAATAAGAGACGCGGATGGGAGTTGAACCCATCTATACGGTTTTGCAGACCGCTGTCTAACCGCTTGACTACCGCGTCGGATTAGATTCTAAGGAATTCTTAATTTGTAATTTTAACCCAATTTTGGCTTTTCCACCAGACTTTAGATATTTTTCTCTATTTTGAGCGTCTTTTTTATCTAAAAATGCTTCGTAATAAATTAATTTTAGCGGTCGCCTATTTTTTGTTGATTTAATTAAACCTAGTTGATGTTGTAAAAATCTTCTTTTAAGATCAGAACTATAACCTGTGTAGATCTTTTTATCTTTAAGGCTTTTTAAAACATAAACATAATACACATTAGAATAATATCAAAGTAAAATACGGTTTTGCACCCCGCCGCTGCGGGGTAACCGCTTGCCCCGCAGGAACGGGGTAAAACTACCGCGTCAGGTTAGAAAGTAGACTTATTATACCAGTAATATGACAATTTTGGTGATTGACATAATTGTACAATGTTGTACAATTAATTTATGAATACTCTGATTTATATCGATTCCAGTAAAGCGAGAAGCAATTTTGCTGATATATTAACTGACGTTTTTAATAACAAGAAAACGTTTATTATAAATAGATCGGGAATTCCGGTAGCAAAAATTGTTAGTTTAGAAAAAGATAATGATGAATTTATGAATTTTGCCGGAATGTTATCTGAAAAAAAAGCAGACAAAATATTAAAAAAGATTAAAACTGGAAGGAATGATGGGTCTAGATTAAAAAGTAAATTGCTTTAAAAAATGTATTTGATTGATTCTAATGTCTTAATTGATTTTTTAAAAAATAAGGAATATGCCGTTGAAATTTTAAAAGGATTGAAACATTATGAAAGAGGAACTAGTACAATTTGTGTTGGAGAAATTTTGGAAGGATTAACGCTGAAGAAAGAAAAAGATAAATTTGCAAGGCTAGTGAGTTTAATGACTATATACAATGTTGATCTAAAAGTAGTAGTAAAATTTGCAGAAATAAGAAAAAAATTAAGAAAGGATGGTAAGTTAATTGATAATTTTGATTTATTGATTGCCGCGACTTGTTTGGCTAATGATTTAACCTTAATTACCAATAATTTGAAACATTTTGAAAGGGTTGAAGGGTTAAAGATCTTAAAAAGATAATTTAAGCAGCGTAGAGACGTTCTGCAGAACGTCTCTACGAATTAGTTTTATTCTCTGGCTTTTAGGAGTAAACCTCCCCACTCAATTAGAGTAAATCCGTTGCGTTTAGGAGCAGATAATGTTTGAGGAATTAATTTAACAGGTTGGTCTAAACCTTCAAATTCCAAAAAGATTCTGATACTAGTATCTGGCTTAGGAGAAACGTTGAGAGGGGCCAGAGTATCCATGTCTTTGGTATTTAACCAAGTTAATCTGATATAGGGAGTTTTTGGAAGCTTGGGTTGCCAGAATTCCATAAAATCAGCAGATTCTTTTTGATTAAGACCAAGCTGTGAAAGTTGTTTATAGACGGTAGGAATTAAATCTTTTTGAGAAACTAGGGTTCCTTGATTACGATAATCAGGATAAATACCGTTACCTAAACCTTCCCAAAAAAGATAAGGATAGGATTGATTTTGATAAATTAATTCCCCATTGGGTTTGGCAGTAACCAACCAGCCAGTTTCCGGATAAGTAGGTTCACTTTGGGTAATTTGGGCGCCAACCTGAACTTTGACTTGAGTATCCTTGGGAGGATAAAGATAGATGACTGGTTTAGCGCATTCAGCCATTGATCCATAATCATTGTTAATAAATATTAACCAATCTCCGAGAAAGTCTTGATAAATAAAATGATTTTTAGCCTTAATAAAATCTTCATAAGAAATAACGTTTGAATAATCTGAATCACGTCCCACTTTATAGTTACTATAGAGTTCTTTTAAGATTTGACTATTACTATCTTTTATTTGATAAATGCTTTGATTATTAATTTCGGCTATTTTAATTTTTGAACTTAAAGCAGAGTCGTTATTTTTAATGATATCTGGACCAAGAGACGAACCACCACAGCTGGTGCTGGTTTTTTGACCAAAATTGGAAGCATTTTGATCACCGTCTAACCATTTGAAGTTAATAGTAGAATTATCGGTTAAAAGATTTGTATCTAACGAATAAGGATAAATTAAAGAATCTTTAGTTTTAAGATAAAACTGACGACGACTCCAAAGTGGATAATTTTGATAGTCCGTATAAACGACGTAAAAATCACCGTAGTCGGTTTCTTTAATTAATTTTGGATTTACTAAAGTATCAAAAATTTTGTTGCTACTATATCCAGAGGTGAAAGTATTGTTGTCTATAATTATGGTTTTTGGTGGTTCTAAAATATTTTGAATAGCAACGTTTATTTTGACCTTGTCTGAAATATAGTAATTAATATTATTGGTGGTGTCATTTGATAAAACAGAAATATCTCCTTTTGGAGATTTTATTACTCTAATAAGAGAATAATAATCACCAGGGCCTTCGTTAAGTAAATAGAGATAGATTAGTTGGGTGCCATCATTAAAATTACCAACCAGATAATAATTGGCTTTGTCTAAGTAGTAGTAAAAACTGTCTGTTGGTTCAGTAGGAGTTTCTGGTTTGAGAACAGACATTGATTCAATTTTTTGTTGTTTTGATAGCCAATTAATTTTTGAGAAGTCATATTTAGTATAGTCATAGATCACATCAGAGGTTTGATTATTATTAACTGTTGGATCAGTTGTTGGAATAACTTCCCAAGCGCCGGTAATTCTGGGTTGAGTATTATCAACGATGGTATTAGTAATAGTTGGAGTTTTTATTTGTTTAATAACAGATAATTTTATTAAGACAGTAATGGTTAGTGATAAAGATAAAGTAAGACAAATTGAAATAACCCAAAAAAGTTGAGGTTCGGTTTTTTTAAATTTTTTAACAGATGAAGTTGCTTGACTTAAAATAGGCTTAAGAGATTTTAGTTTCATAAAAAAGTTTAGCACTAATTTTGACAAGTGAGGTGCCAATTCTTACTATCTAACCAGCAGTTTTGAGGAAGATTGGCTTGATTGAAAAAATTATTAAGTGAAGATATTTTAGTTTGGCCACGAAGCAGATAAGTGGAACCATTTTTGGTTTCGGTGGGAAAGAATTGATATTTGATTTGCGAGTCGTTGACAGTTTTGGTGACAACTATATTGTCGGGTAAATCGAAAGGTAATTGAACAAATGAATTTGAAGAATAATTTAAGTCAAGATAATCGGTACCGTAAAAAAATCTGGCGCCAAGAGAGGAAAGACTTTTTTCTTTGTTAATTTTTTTAGAAATTAGTGAAGTTTCTGTTTTTAGGCGATTACTTTTTAGTAGGCTTTTTTGATAAGAACCGATGACGTAACTGGTAGTTTCAATATCGGAATTATCGGATAACTTACCGGAATTAGAATTAAAAAATAAATCCCAATTTTTGGCGTTCTTATTTTGAGCAAATTTAGCTAAAACATAAAGAGATTGAGGACTATCAACTTCTAGTTTGGGAATCTCAGTAAGGTTTTGATTATTAAGTTCTTTGATGTTTTTAAGATCATGAATTTCGGCTAAACCTGATGGAAGATAATGAGAAAAATCGACAGAAGTGACCAATAAACAATCAAATTTACAATTTTGAGAAAGAGTAGAAATTAATGTGTCTAGTTTAGAAACCGAATAATTTTGGCCAATTAATATAGGAAAAACCGTAGCTTCTGGCCAAACGGTTTTAATATCAGGAAGTAAATTAAAAATAGCGTGATCATTTTTGACTAAATTATTATCAAGATTAAGAAAAGGACTGAGATTTGACTCTAAATCTGGATTAAAGTTGATAATTCCATTAGACAAATTCCATTGGCGATTGGAATAAATTAAATTATTTTGATTGGGAGAAAAATGATTGGGGCCAATAATAATGACGGTTTTGGTAAAAGGTCGTTTAAGAGCGATGGTTTTAAAATATTCAAGGCGTTTTTGAGCGACAAAATTGTGATGAGGGACGACAATAGTGATTGGCTGAAAATAAATTTT
>CAYOPC010000030.1:0-2602 GCA_964405765.1 uncultured Gammaproteobacteria bacterium
CCGCTTAGGGTTTTGGGTTATTGTAAAATAAGACTATGGGGTTTAATAAATACATGGAATTAGCCTTGGATCAGGCAAAATTAGCTAAAGATAAAGGTGATCTTCCGTTTGGGGCAATTATTGTTTGTAAGGGTGAAGTGGTGGGTAAAGGAAAATGTGAGAATGGAACTATTGGAGATGTGACTGATCACGCCGAAATGAATGCTTTAAGAGAAGCTTACTGAAAATTAGAAAGAAATAGACTTGATGACTGCACAATTTATTGTACAAATGAACCCTGCCCGATGTGTGCTGCGGAATTTTCCAAGCAAAAATTTCTCATGTAGTGGTGGGGTTAAACAGAAATGATTTGCCTGATTTATTGAGACCAAGAAAGATTTTAATGAAAGATTTAGCTGATGATTCGGGCTATCCTATTTTGATAGAGACAGGGGTGATGAAAAAAGAAATATTGGAACTTTTTAAGAGTCAGTGAATAAGTTTTTTCTCTATTTATCCAATAAATTGGATTCGATCATTTTTTTAACAGAAATAATACTCTTATTGGTAACAAAAGATATTTCCAGACAAAGATGGCTCAAAATTTCCTCTTTGAAGTCGTTTTCAATTTTAGGTAAAGAATCTTTTTTTTGATAGAAATACTTTAAGTATTCCATTAATTTTATCGGGGTATTGGAATAAATATCTTCTTTAATTTGACGAAGATCAAAGACGTAATTTTCTATAATTGGCTGATTCTTTGATTCGGTTAAAAGCAGGTCTATTTCTTTTGGAGTCAAAAGTGGCCGGAGACCACTCTTGATTAAGTTATTTTCCGGAATAGTATCGGTAAAAATTTTATCAGTGCCTTTAATGGGTTGGTAATGAATTAATTTTTGGTCACCAAGACCCGGGGTTATTGAAGTAATTTTATAAATACAAACAAAGTCGGTGAGAAAATCACCGACTTTGAAATTTTGGTTCATTAGTATCTACTCCTATAGTTATCTTTTCGTGGAGGTCTATCTTCCATTGGTTTAGCTTCGTTAACTTTAATGGTTCGTCCATCAAGTTCTTTTCCGTCAAACATGCCAATGGCCTGGTTGGCTTCTTCATCAGAAGACATTTCGACAAAACCGAACCCTTTTGACTGTCCGGAAAATTTATCTTTAATAACGATGGCTGATATTACAGTACCAGCTGAGGCAAAAGCCTCTCCTAAACTTTGATCGGTAGTCTGATAAGATAAGCCGCCGACATACAATTTTTTTGCCATATTTTGCGCAAACTATTAATGGTAGCGACTTCCCTGATTAAAAAATCTCCTACTGTTTTATTTTATCCTAAAAATTGGGATAAAGATAGTTGCCAGTTTTGCAAAAAATAAAAACTGGGATTACAGTTACGACTTATTTTTTAAATTTGTCGATTTTTTGATAAAATTTATTTAGTGGTAGAAAAGAATAAACAGTTACTGAAGGATAGTTTGGGGTGGGGGTTGGTGTTGTGGTTGATAGGATATGTTTTGAGTTTTATTTTGTTTTTCATGGTTCCCCCATTAGCCATCGGTTGGATTATTGCCCCAATTGGGACAGTGATTACTTGGTGGGTATTATTTAAAAAAATTAAAAGTAGTGATTTTAAATATTATTTAATTTTAGGAATTGTTTGGGGTCTAATGGCAATAATTTTGGATTATTTTTTTATCGTGAAATTATTAAATCCGACAGGCTACTATAAAACATCGGTACATTTTTACTATTTTTTGACTTTTACGTTGCCATGGTTTGTCGGGAGTAAAAAAAGAAAATAATATGGATCAAAAAGTTTTGGAGTATATTAATAAGCAGAAATCGCCACAAAAAGAGATTTGTAAAAGACTAAAAAAGGTATTTTTGAAAAATTTTCCAAATGTAAAAGAAGAAATGAAGCTTGGAGTGCCTTATTACGGCAATAAATTTTATATGGTGGCATTGAAAGATCAGGTAAATTTTGGATTTGAAATTAAAAATTTTTCAAAAGAAGAAATAAAACAATTTCAAGGTGGCGGAAAAACGGTAAAGGTTTTAGAAATAAGAACAGTAAAGGAGATTGATGAAAGTAAAATTATTGAGATATTAATGAAGGTTTTAAATTAAAATTAATAAAATAGGTTCTTGCTTAAAATTTAACTTAGATTATTGTCTGATATGATTTGTAGTTAATTAATTTACTAGAATTAGATGTGTTTTGGTTCAAAAAACAAAGATAAGTATGTATATAGATGAAAGCAAGGTACTAAATGTAAATTTTTGTGAATCATGTGGAATGCCATTGGTTAATTCGGATGATTTTGCCAACGGCGATATTGAATCACATTTTTGTTGCTGTTGTGCCGATGATAACGGAATTATAAAACCGGTAGAAGAAATTTTCTGGTGCGGGGTGAAATTTTTTATTAGTCAAATGAAATATGATGAAGTGATGGCGAAAAAGTTGATGAGAAAAAATATGAAATATCAAATTTTTTGGAAAGATAGGGATGATAAAATTTTAAATGGCGAATTAGCAACTGACGAAGAATTTATGGCGATGGTGGAAAAGTGCAAGGATTTAAAGATTGATTGAAGAAAAGATTGAAAAG
>CAYOPC010000030.1:2702-7424 GCA_964405765.1 uncultured Gammaproteobacteria bacterium
ATTATTATGATGGCTCAAAATAGACAAAACCAGAGGGATCGAGTGCAAGCAAAAAGTGATTATGAAACTAATAGAGCGGCAAAAAGAGAAATTGAAGATTTACAAAAATCATTATCGAGAATTGAAAATGAAAAGTTAAATAAGATTTTGGTACTTTTGGAAAAGAAGAAATAAATTTTTAACTTTAGTTTAGGAATTGGATTAGAAGCAAGAAATGTGGAATAATGGATTTATGAATAAAAAAATATTAGCAATAGGATTGGTGGTTATTTTTTTAATAATCGGAGGATGGGTTATTTGGAAGGAAAAGAAAAGTGATACTGAATTGGTGACTGATGAGAATAAGGTGGTAACTTTATATTCAAATGAAACTTCAGAAATAAAGGCTATTTTTAATAATGAAGAAGGGAGAGTGACTTTTACTCAGGCTGATTTGGGGACAGTAACTTTGCCTCATGCGGTTTCGGCCAGCGGAGCAAGATATGCCAACGAGGATGAGAGCATCGTCTTTTGGGAACACCAGGACGAGGTGACAATTACTAAAAACGGAAAAGAAGTCTTTAGGGGTAAAGTAAAAGGCAATGAGGGAGAATCAACTTTGACAACTAATGGTATTATCGGGACTTGGGTGTGGGAAAAAACAGTGATGGGTGATGAAAGTGAAATAATTCCAAACAAGGCAGGGGTCTTTAGCCTTCAGTTTGACAACGAAGGAATGGTCTACGGTAAAACCGATTGTAATGGTTTTAGAGGAACTTATGAAGTAACCGATGATAAGAGTTTAACTTTTGGTCTGTTGGCCAGCACGTTGATGTATTGCGAAGGATCACAGGAAAATATATTTACCGGAGAAGTGAGTCAGGTGGGTCAGTATACTTTTGACGACTCAGGAAACCTGGTTTTGAATATGAACCTTGATTCGGGAAACATGTATTTTGAAAGGCAATAGAATCAATTATTTTGATTTAATTTGTGTCCACCAGGGTTTATGGTGAAAGGTTTGGTTCAACCAAGAATAAAAACCGCAACCGATGATACCGCCCAGAGTGTTTGTTATCAGATCAGTTATATCGGCAGATCTACCCATAAAATATTGAAGAAATTCGATAATCAGGGATATTCCCGAGATAATCAAGATAGTTGGGGTAAATTTTTTTAGTTTTTTAAAGACAAGAGGAAGGAGAAGACCCAGAGGAATAAACATCAAGATATTGGAAATTAGCTGAGAAAAGACCTGGTTGAGACCAACTTTGTCAATGTCCCTAATCCAGGCAAGAGGCCAAAGATTTACCGGAGAACGATAGCCAGATTCGACAAAATTTCCAAAAAGGAGGGTGGCGAAAAGAATAATAAAAGAAGTGGTAAGAAAACTAAAAATAACCAAGTGTCTTAAAAAATAAATTTTTCTTTTCCGGTTAATCAATAAGGCTAGAGGGAAATAAAAAAGCAAAAGGAGAAGGGACAAAATTAATCCGGAAAATAAATGAGAAAAAACACGCGACATGGATAATTATAAACTGTTTGATAGTGATAGAGCTGATAATCAATTCCACTTAATTGGTATAATAGGTTTATGAAAAATAATAAATGGTTGATTTTTATTTTGATTATTTGTGTTTTGGCGGGGTGGATTTTTTTAAGACCTAAGAATGAAGAAAAAAAGACGGTTATAGAAGACAACAAAACAGAAGAAAGCGAAGAAATTACTCCGGAAGAAATAAAAGAGAAAAAAGAAGTCACAGTAGAGATAGTTAGCCCGGAAGAAGAAAGTTTTATCCCCAGACAAGCCCGGATGTGGCAAGCTAAGGTAAATAATTTTGAAAGTGATTATGGAAATTTGGGAACTTGTGAATGGAAATTTTACTTAAACGAGAATAATGATGAGGTGTTGTACAAAGAGCAAGAGATAAAAATAGTTTTAAGCACCGGCGGAGATAATACTTGTGGGTTTACTTCAACTTTTATAGAAAGTCGGGGTAAATTGAGAGCCGAAGTAACCGTTTTAGTAAAAGACGCCCAAGAGAATATATTAGAAACCTATAAAGGGGAAAGAAATTACATCGTCCGGTAAAAAACCAGCAAGTAATTTTGATTAAGGTTAATGGTGGTGGTTTTGACAGTCGATTCCGGAACAGGAGTTTTTATCTTCAATTTCTAAAGTGGAATGAGAATGATGATCATGAGACATGAATAGATTGTACTATAAGGGTTTGGTTGATGGACTTCGGGTAAGTTTCGGGTTATAAATAGGTATGACGAAAAACAAAGAAGACAATCAAATCATCATTTATGAAGGTAATGGTGGACAGCCAAAAATTGAGGTTGTTTTTAAGGGTGAGACAGCCTGGTTAAATCAGGCACAACTTGCCGAACTGTTTGGTACCACCAAACAGAATGTAGGTCAGCATATTAAGAATATTCTTGAAGAGAATGAACTTGAAGCAGAATCAGTTGTAAAGAAAATCTTTACAACTGCGGCTGACGGTAAAAAATATAATACTGAACATTACAACCTAGATATGATTATTTCATTGGGATATCGGGTTAAATCCTTTATTGCCACCAGATTCAGAATTTGGGCAACCGAGAGGCTGCGGGAATATATGATTAAGGGTTTTACTCTGGACGATGAAAGACTTAAGGGTAATGGTGGAGGAAACTATTGGAAGGAGCTTTTGGACCGGATCCGTGATATCCGCAGTAGTGAAAAAGCCCTTTACCGTCAGGTGCTTGATCTGTACGCGACCAGTATTGATTATGATCAACACAGCCAAGAATCAATCAAATTTTTTAAAACGGTGCAGAATAAATTGCATTACGCGACAAATCAACAAACAGCGGCGGAAACTATTAATATCAGGGCGGATGCAGAAAAGGATTTTATGGGACTGACGACATTTGCCGGGGCTTTGCCGACACTAGCTGAAGTAGGTATTGCTAAAAATTATTTGACTGAAGATGAATTGTTCAGACTTAATCGAATGGTGTCAGCCTTTTTTGACCTGGCCGAAATAAAGGCTCAAGAACGTACAAAAATGAGAATGGCGGATTGGGTAGAAGAGTTGGATAAATTTGCCGAAAATTACGGTAAGGGTATTTTGACAGATGCCGGAAGTGTCAGTCATGAGCGGGCACTGGAAAAAGCCAGGAGTGAATATAGAAAGTATCAGGCAAAAACTTTGTCGCCAGTGGAAGAGGCATATTTGGAAAATATGAAGGCGTTGGAGAAAAAAGTGGAAAAGAAAGTTAAAGATAATTAAACTGAAGGAAGTTTGTTTTTGATATCTTGGGCGGAATAATTGCCGTTATTAAAACGAATTAAGGGAATATTAAATTTGGCAAAAATTTGACCAACAAATTCATCCCGTTTAAAACTTTTATAATTAGAGTGGGAATCACCATCAAGCTCAATGGCAATCTTTGGAGTTTGAGTGTTTTTGTCAAACAAAACAAAATCAATTCTTTTGTTCAATTTATTTAATTCTGCCCAATTATGTCTGTATTTTATTGGTTGGAAAATAGCACCCAAATGGACTTGAGGATAAATATCATACTCTCCCCCAACAGCGATTTTGAGTTGTTCAAAGAAGACCCGCTCATTACTATTTAAAAGTGATGGTCGAAGTTGAAAATTATCCGGGGTGATTTTGTATATAGATGTTTTTGATTCGGTATCACCTCTTCGAGATTTAATTAGATCGGAGATAATTTTGATAATAAATATAAAAAAGAAAAAACCAAGTAAATTTAAAATCGTTTTGGTATCCATAAATAAAGTATAGCGCGAGAAAAATATTTTTTGGGTTTCCGCCGGTGGCTGACAATTATTAATGTAAGACACTATAATCTTGATGATAAAAATTTATATTTAATACTTGAAAATAACAAATCTCGACTGACAGTAAAAAAGTATCCAATAGATGGTTTTGATGACATGGTTAGCCAATAATTAAATTCGATTTAAGTTTGTTATTGATAAATAGAAAGGTAGGATTTCAAGTGGTAAGGTAAATTCTAGTTGGATCTTGACAAAAATTAGCAGTCTTTGTAAAATAGTGCTAATTATAGATTTATCAAAAAAGGAGAAAATATGAACACTCTTATTCCAAAAAGATTATTAATGTCACCTTGGTTTGATAGAGATATAGACCAATGGTTTGACGACGATATAATCACCTCCAATAATAATAACGGGCTGTCAATTTCGGAGGATGAAAAAAATGTTTATGTGGAGGCAGCGGTGCCAGGAATTGAGCCAAAAGATGTGGAAATTACTTTTGATAAAGGGGTGTTGTCAATCAGAGCTGAAGTGAGTGAAAAAGAGGAAAAGAAAAAGATGATCAGGCAATCACGCCGATCATTTATGTATCAAGTAGCAGTCCCCGGGGAGATTGATTACGGGGTAGAACCAGAGGCAAAATGTAAAAACGGAATGATGACAGTGAGTTTTGCCAAGTCGCCAAAGACTCAGCCAAAGAAAATTGCGGTGAAGGCGGAATAAAAATCCAATCTTCCCCTACCCCTTCTTTGACAAGACGGGGTAAAAATATAAAAAATAAAACCCTCCAAACTCACCAGTCGGTGAAGGAGGGTTTTAAAGTTTTAAAGAATTAATTATTGCTGAGGGGGTTCCGGTTGGGACAGAGTAGCCGGATTAAGCTGAATGGTTTTACCGGTGATGCTACCGGTATTAGTATCAGTGTTACCGGTAACCATAATTTT
>CAYOPC010000031.1:0-6922 GCA_964405765.1 uncultured Gammaproteobacteria bacterium
GACCACGTTTAGCCATGAATACAGTATATAGAAATTAATTAATAATTACTAATTATTAATTAATAATTAAAAAATATTTATAAAACAATTTTGTCAAAAGAGATGATTTCACTTTGATTAATAGCTTTGGGCGAATAGCCAACGATGTTTTGATGGTTTACCACAGTAAATACAAATGCCATTTTCTTCTGGTTGACCATCAGGAAGACAGCGAGTCGTGGCTTTGGTGTCTTGTTTAATTTTTGTCTCACAATCGGAATTTTCGCACCAGTGAGCGGAAATAAATCCACGAGTGGCGGACATAATTTTTTTGAATTCATCATAAGAATTAACTTTAAAAGTGTTGTCCTGGGTAAATTTCTTATGTTTTTCTAATAAACTATTTTGAATGTCGACAAGGAGTTTATCTAAAACAGATTTTAATTCAGAAATAGAAACGGTTTGTTTTTCGAGAGTATCACGACGAAGTAAGACTAAAGAATTAGCGTCGGCCTCCCGATCACCAATTTCAATTCGAACCGGAACCCCTTTCATTTCCCATTTATTAAATTTAAAACCGGCAGTTTCACCTTCGAGATCATCAATTTGACAACGATATTTAGTTTTTAGATCAACAAAAATTTTTTCGGCTAAAGTTTTAGCCTGGGTATGGCCAGGAATCGGAATAATAACCAGTTGAATCGGAGCCACTTGAGGCGGAAAAACCAAGCCATTGTCATCACCATGAACCATAATCAAACCACCAATAGCCCGAGTCGACAGCCCCCAACTATTTTGGTAAGGATAAAGTTTTTGACCGTTTTGATCCTGAACCGACCAGTCAAATGATTTGGCAAAATTTTGGCTTAAATCATGGGAAGTTCCAGCTTGAAGAGCTTTGCCATTTGGCATAAGAGCCTCGATACAGTAAGTTTTGCCAGCACCAGCAAATTTTTCTGAATTACTTTTGACACCAGTAACACCGTAAACAGCCAATAAGTCGTTGTAAGTTTTTTTATAGAGACCGAGAGCCCATTGAACCATTTCTTGGTTTTCAGCATCAGTAGCATGAGCACAATGACCTTCTTGCCATAAAAATTCGGAAGTGCGCAAAAAAAGATAGGTGCGTTGTTCCCAGCGAACTACGTTACACCATTGATTCATCATAACCGGTAAGTCACGCCAACTTTGAGTCCATTTTTTGTACATTTCATACATAATGGTTTCGGAAGTAGGCCGGACAATTAAATTTTCAGTTAGTTTTTGACCACCACCATGAGTGACGACGGCTAATTCCGGAGCGAAACCTTCGACATGCTCTTTTTCTTTTTTTAAAAAACTTTCGGGGATAAAAAGAGGGAAATAAGCATTCTGGACACCTTTAGCTTTAATAAAAGGATCCATGAAATCGTGAATTTTTTCCCAAATAGCATAACCATAAGGTCTAATTACCATACAGCCTTTGACAGGCGAATAATCGGCCAATTCGGCCTTAACTACCAGATCGTTATACCACTGGGACAAATCTTCGGATTTGAGTTTAATAAATTTTTTCGCCATAGCTGATTATAACCTATGGTATAATTCCAAGCTATGACTGAAAGATTGTGTCCTGATTGTCAAAAATCAGGTAAATGTTTATTTAGAGAATATGCTAGGAAGATAGCTCAAGAACTAGATTTTAAAGATTTTAACAAGCCAGATATTTTGATGGCGGCGGCTTTAGAGGTGCACCAAAAAATTGCACAAGAAAGAATTGAGGCTAGAAAAAGGATGTGTCCAAATTTAAACGATATCAATCCCGATTATCAAGGGAAAGAATTATTGTAACTAGACTTCAATCACCAAGGGTAAAACCATTGGTTGACGGCCGGTTTTCTGATAGATAATTCCTTCTATGTGAGCCTGAACTTCTTCACGAATAAAATCAAAATTAGCCGGAGAACTAGTGGCTTGGTTGAATTTAAGGATAATTTCTTGTTTGAGATAGTTGATAAGATCGGTGTTTTCTTTCATAAAAACAAAACCACGGCTAAGAACAACCGGATCTTTTTCTAGTTTGCCGGTTTCTTTATTAATTAACAAAACTACCGAAAACATACCGTCTTCGGCTAAGAGTTTTCGGTCACGCAAAACGGTGGTACCAACATCCCCTATTCCAAACCCATCGATAAGAACTTTGCGGATAGGAATGTGGAAATTAGTATCATAAGTACCGTTACTGTAAAAATTAACTGAAGCGTCGAAATCAGGAAGAATTACCTTGTCTTCCGCATAGCCTAGTTTTTTGGCCATTTCCTGATATTTTTTGAGATGGCGGAAATTACCACCAATGGGCAAAAGATATTTTGGCTTAACCAAATTAATCAAAATGGCGTGTTCTTTTTGATAACCGTGACCGGAAACATGAAGTTCCTCTTTTTCACCATAGACAACTTCGGCGCCAAGTTTTGACAAAGTATCAATCATAGAATAGATGTTGGAAGTGGTGCCGGGGATATAGTCAGGAGAGGAAAAAATTATTTTATCACCGGATTTAATTTTAATTCGGTGTTTACCCATAACCATTTTACTCAGAGCCGAATCGGGTTGGCCAGCAAAACCGGCAACTAGGAAAATTAATTTATTTTCAGGAAAATTTTTAGTACGTTCCGGAGGAATAATATCGGAGTCGGCAAGAGTCAGGTAACCTAAATCTTTGGCAATATTAATAGCCTTTTCAACCGAAAATCCAACAACGACAATTTTTCGACCGACACTTTTGGCGTATTCAATGGCCTGAGACCAACGAACAATATTACTGGAAATTGAAGTAACAAAAACCCGGCCTTTGGCAGTGGTAATTTCATACTTAAAATTTTCAGCAATAGAACTTTCGGAGGGAGAATAACCTTCATGATCAGAACCAAGAGCATCAGACATGAGAGCAATAACTTTTTTCTCACCGATACGGGCAATATGAGCTAAATCAGCGCTTTTACCATCGAGAGGGAAAACGTCAAATTTGAAGTCACTGCCATGATAGAAAATACCAATTGGAGTAGTGATAGCAAAATGAAAAGTATCGGGAATAGAGTGAGTCACCCGAATTGGGTCGACACTAAAGACACCTTTTTGAATCGGAACGCTGTCCTGATAAACCGTTAAATTGGCCCGAATATTAACTTCAGCCAGACGGGATTCAATAAAAGCGGCGGCTAAACTGGGAGCAAAGACCGGAATATTTTGACCAAGAATTGGTAGGATAAAACGGACAGCTCCAATATGGTCCTCGTGACCATGAGTAATAAAGATACCTAAAATTCGGTCTTTTTTATCAGCAAGATACTGAGTGTCAGGAATTTGAAGATCGACACCAAAAGCATCTTCTTCGGGAAAACCAACGCCACAGTCGACAATAATTATTTGACTTTTAGTAGTATCGCCATTAGGAATAAATTCGTAAACAAACATGTTTTGGGTTACATCACCAAAACCTCCTAAGGAGCTAATACGTAAAGTATCCTGATTAGATTTAAATTCTCTAACCTGATTGGGAACGCCTTTAAAATTGGCATTCGGTTTAATATTTTTTTGATTATTTTTAATCATAATTTAATTTTTTAATTTAATAAATTTCTTACCATTGGGGTAAGAAAAACTTAACGTTAGATTCGTCGACAATAATTTGTTTGTTTTTGCCTTCGAAAATAAGTTTGGCGGCCTTGCGGCAAAGCCCTTCAATGTTTCGTTGTAAAGTTCGGACACCGGCATCGAAACCGAGAGGTCTAACAATTTGTTCCCAAACATTGGCAGATATTTGGATTTCGTCCGGACGCAGACCAGTTTCTTTGATGCTTTTGGGAAAAATATAATCCCGACCAATAACAATTTTTTCTTCGTCGGTATAGGATGGCATTTGAATAATTTCTAAACGATCCATGACAGCGGTAGCAATTCGCGAAGTATTGTTGCAAGTGGCACAAAAAATAGCCTGAGATAAATCGACCGGATAGTCGATGTAATGATCGACAAAATGGTTGTTTTGTTCCGGATCAAGCAACTCAACTAAAACGCCCATAATAGTATTGAGAGCGTTGTCGGCAACCCGATCAATTTCATCAAGTAAAATTACCGGGTTGTTACTTTTGACATTGATTAAACCTTTGATAATTTGGCCCGGCTCAGCTTCGGGGTGAATCCGTGATTGACCACGAAGATAAAGCGGGTCACCTAAACCACCAAAAGGGATTCTAATAAGCTGGCGGCCTAAAACATTGGCAATAGATTTGGCTATGGTGGTTTTACCGGTACCAACTAGCCCAACAAAAAGTAAAACCGGAGCTTTGATGGATTGATCAGGATTGCGATTTTTTTGAAGAGCCAGGACAGAAATATATTCCAATAATCTTTCTTTGACAGTATCCAGACCGTAATGTTCGGCATTTAATTTTTCTTTGGCAAACTGGATGTCGAGGATATCTTTGGTTTGGGCATACCAGGGAACATTAGTTAAATAACTAATATATTTGGAAATTGTTTGGTAGTTTTGCCAAAAAGATTCTTCATTTCGGGAATTAATTGTCAGTTGGGCAAAAAGTTCATCTAAATTTTTGATTAAATCTTCGGGTAATTTGACGGCTTCAATTTTCTTTTGGAGATTTTCAATCGCCTGCTGAGTAGTTAAAACATTAGAATCCATATAAAAAGTATAACCCAAAAAATGGCCATAAAAATAGTAATCAGTTAGAGCTTAGCGGCGAGGACGCTGGGGACGATTACCAACCCGAGAGTCGAATTTGTTGAATTGAGGCCGACGATCAAATTGAGCTCGATTTTCTGAACCAGCTTCAAGAGGTTGACCCGCCTGTTGTCGAGGCAAGCCCGGATGGGCGGCTTTGAATTCCGGAGCACTTAATTTGATTTGGTGATTGTCGTTAAAACCGGCAATTTTTACTTTAAGTTTGTCTCCGTTTTTGATAATAGTGGACGGGTCAGATAAAAAGCCACCAGTCATTTCGGAAACATGAAGTAAGGCTTCACGACCGGGCAAGAATTCGATAAAAGCACCAAAGTTTTCGACTCGGGTAACAATACCATCGTATTCTTCACCAATTTCAACCTCTTTAATCATAGATTCGATTTCGTAAGCAGCGTCGTCAATAGCTTTTTGATTTTGTGCCGAAATTGAAGCAGCACCAAAATCATCAATATCAATTTGAACCTGATATTTTTCCATTAAGGCTTTGATGGTTTTGCCACCACTGCCGATAACTTCACCGATTTTATCTTCGGGTAATTGGACTAATTTAATTTTTGGAGCAAATTGAGAAAGTTGAGCACGAGGAGCAGATAAAACCGATTCCATTTTGGCCAAAATTTGGAGACGAGCTTTGGTGGAGGCAATAAAAGTGTCACGAATCATTTGGAGAGTCAGACCTTCGCGTTTGATGTCGAGTTGAATGGCAGTGATACCATTTCGAGTACCAGTGATTTTGAAATCCATATCGCCAAAATGATCTTCGATACCGGCAATATCAGTTAACAAAATATATTTATCGTCAGTTTCGGCTATAAGACCAATAGAAATTCCGGCGACTTTGTCTTTGATAGGAACACCGGCATCCATAAGGGACATGGTGGAACCACAAGTGGAAGCCATAGACGAAGAACCATTTTGAGATAAAACTTCAGAAGTTAAAGCGATAGTATAGGGAAAATCAGCTTCACTAGGAATTACCGGAACTAAGGCTTTTTCGGCTAAAGCACCATGACCGATTTCACGCCGGCCCGGACGACCAACACGGCCAGCCTGGCCAGTGGAGAAAGGCATAGCAGAATAATAATGAAGATAACGTTTGGTAATTTCACCGTTGGAATCTTCCAAATATTGTTTTTCGGCTAAAGGAGCCAGAGTAGTAACCGTGATAGCCTGGGTCAAACCCCTTTCAAAAAGAGCCGAACCGTGAGTCATGGGTAAAACACCAGCTTCAATATTGAGAGGTCGGATTTCATCTAAGGCACGTTTGTCATAACGAGTTCCAGCTAAAGTTTGAGTACGAACGTATTTTTTGAGAATTTCGTCAATAGCGGCGATTAAGTGATTAATAGAAACTTCTTCAGAATCAATTTTATCTTTATATATTTCTTTGACTTTATCGATAATAATTTCTTGACCAATCATGTGAGCGCCATCAACACCGTCTTCAAAGAATTTTTTAACATCAGACTTAATTTGGGATTCGACTTCTTTGATTAGATCAGCAGATGGACCGACTGATTCAAAGGTAATTTTTTCTTTGCCAGCTTTAGTAGTAAACTCGGCAATTTGTTGGTTAACTTGGTCACCGGTGGTTTTGGCTAATTCGATAGCTTGAAGCATAAGATCGTTTTCAACAATATTGCCATCAGCTTCAATCATATTGATACCTTTGGGACCGGTACAAACTAAAAGATCAAATTTTGATTTTTGTAATTCATTAGAATCAGGATTGACGACTAATTGATCGTTAATATAGCCAACCCGAACAGCGGAAACCGGACCACGGAATGGGATATCAGAAATAGCCATGGCGGCAGCGGCAGCGGTAAAAGCAGGAATAACGACATCGTGATTTTTGTCATTACTTAAAACAGTAGTGATGATTTGGACTTCATTTAAGAAGCCTTCGGGAAATAAGGGGCGAAGAGAACGGTCGATAATACGGCCAAAAAGAACGGCGGTGTCCGAAGGACCACCGTCACGTTTAATCCATTTACCACCTTTAATAATGCCACCGGCGTAAAGTTTGTCGACAAATTCGACTGAAAGCGGAAAATAATCTTTGGACTCGTCCAGTTTTCCCATTAAAACAGTAGCTAAAACAACAGTGTTACCGAATTGGGCGACAACTGAAGCGTTGGTTTGAGGAGCGAGTTTACCAGTACTAAGGCTGATATGTTTGTCACCCACTACAATATCTTG
>CAYOPC010000032.1:0-6897 GCA_964405765.1 uncultured Gammaproteobacteria bacterium
TACTGGCGTGTTGAAATTCGCTAAAAAATTATATCTTCGAATTTTTATCGTAAAATTATTTAAGCTTAGCGGATTCTTTGTGTTCGGTTCGCTTTTTGCACCATTTACAGTATTTGACAAACTTAAGCTTGTCGGGAGTATTAGTTTTATTTTTTTCGGTTAAGTAATTTTGACCGCCACAGACAGAACAAACCAGGGCAATCAAAATTCTGGGTGTTTTTTTAGATTTAGACATGAGTGGTATTTTAAACTAATTTAGGCTAAATGACAATTATCAGTCGGCGTGCTTGTATTTTTTGATTTGTCGCTCAACGGCTTCACGCAGATCGACTATAGCGGCGGTTAAATCGGCGTGGCAAACTTCAGCGTGAATTGGGTTTTTAAGCTTGGGGAGACTCATGTCAAATTTGGCGGTGTAATTTTTGTATTTTTTGTCTTTTTGAATGTGAAGAGAAGCGGTTTTAAGCTCATTATTAAATTGAGGTAGAAGTTGGTCTAACTTGTTGACGAATTTGGTTTGAATCATTCGTCGGATTTTTAGGGAAATGATTAAATTGACTCCATTAATTCTGGTGTTCATAAAAACCTCCAATGAATTATTAACGAAGAGACGAAACTTAAGTAGTTTATTTTAGCATTTTAACTGTTGATGGTCGATATCCATTTATTCCAGGTTTCTCTGGCGGCAATGAAGTTGTTTATTTTGGTTGGTTTATCTTGACCGTATCCGTCAAAACTTGATTCGGGCATATTAAATGCCTGGATGATGGTTTGATTTCTGTCTAAAAGAAATTTTCTGGCGGGATAATATTGGTCGGAATAGTGAATTAATTTTGGGATGCTGTTGTAGAAAACATTATTGGTAAGCATTTTAAATTGTTGAGATAGTTGGTGATCTTGAGTTTTTTCTGATTGTGGCCAAACTATAAGAGCAGTTCTGAGATATCCGATGGCTTCTATACAGTTGAAAGCTTGGCCCAATTTGGATTTAGTATCTTCTAAGCAGTTTTTGACTTGATGGGCAATTTCAGTGGACTCGTAGCTATCGCCGATACTGCTGATGACGGCTGAGGTGATTATCGATAATTCTTCCTGTTCATCCTGAGAGGTTTTGGCTTCGTAGTTGACATCACCCTTTTGAGTAAACCCTTCAGGCCAATCATGGGTTAAGGCAGTGAGTTTTAGGATAGCTTGTTCTTCAGAATTAAATTTAGTAGGCAGGTCAGATTGATTTTGGTGGTTGATGAACCAAACAGTTAAGCCATAAGTTAATCGGCCGTGTTCAAGATTGTTGGCGTCGTATCCGATTAATTTAACCCATTCTGGGTTGGAAATGTAGGATGGTTGGAACCGGCTCCAGCGGACATTGGTGTCAAGTCTTTTCCCGGCTGGGGTTTGTGAGAACCTATAATGTATTTCTCCGAAAGTAATTTGGTCTTTATCTAAACAAATAGTTTTACAATTTTCTTGCCACATAAATTATGATGTTGAAATTTATCATATATTTAGGATATGTTCTATAACTAAGTGAATTGTTTATTCGGTGATCATTTGAACGATGTCACAAGGGCCTTGGTACTTTTTGGCTAAATTGAAAATAGCGTCGATTTTGGGTTCGGTAGTTTGATAAATTTGGCTATTTCGGTCGCGAAGGGTGACTTCCAAATTGTGTTTTTGAAAAATAACTTTGACCTGACAACTAGCCATTAATTTGTCGGCAGTTTCCCAGTCGATGGTTTTGGGTTGGCCGGGAGTGATATTGGGGACGATAAAGGTTTCCGGTTCGGGGGCAGTATAGTTATGACTTTGGTCGGAAATAGCTTTGGTAATAATCAGACCAATGCCGGCGATAAGAACGATTAAAAGAAGAATGTAAATATTTTGTCGGACAGATGACATAACTAATATTAACAGTTTTATTTATGGGGTAGGAGTGGGGGTATTGGTTGAGGTGGGAGTGGTGGTTGGGGTAGCGCTGCTGTTTTGGTAAATGAAGTTTCTTTGCAGAGTGACAGTTTGGTTAGTGGTGGCGTTTTTAAATTTAACCTGAAGTTGCTTTGAGCCGCGGCTGAGGTTGTAAAGGCAAATATTGTTATTATTAAAATCGGACCATGAGTCGTCGTTAATTTTGTAAGACCAGACGAGGGGACAGTACTGAGAGCTAGTGGAAATATTTAAACAAAGACTGTCGCCGGTGATGATTTCATCTTCCCGAGGGGAAATAATTTCAATTGGGCCGATTTCTGGAAGACAGGAGGTGGTGGTGGGGCTGGGAGTTAAGGTTGGAGTGGGAGTGGTAGTAGTAGTTGGTGATGGTTGGTTGGAAGTGAGAAGTTTTTCTTCGGGGGTGGTTTGGGTAATGACTACCTGAATTGGAGTATCAGTTATAGATGGATGATCGGATTCGGTTTTGGCGGTTTTTTGACCATTGATGTTGTTGAGGTTGATAATAATGACTGTTAGAAGCATAGGGACGGTGAGAGCGGCGGAGATAAGTTCCAAATATTTCTTTTTGTCGGGGAGGTTGTGGTACCAAGTTTTTATTTGATTAAATATTGGTTTCATAGATTTATTAAAATAATATGGAAGTTTAATTTTAAATCAACTATACTAACGAGTCTATGACTAATATATGAAAGAGAATAGAGGTATTTTAAAAGAAATAAAGCCGTATATAGGGTTTTTGGTTTTACTACTTTTAGTAGTACTGGTTAATAATGGTTTAAATTTGTGGTTGCCAAAAATAACTGCGGGAGCCATAGATTCTTTTAGTGAAGAAAACTTTGATTTAGCTGAAGTAGTTTATAAAATGGCCGGGGCGTCAGGAGTAATTTTTATTTTTGCCGTAGTTCAGAGTTTTTTGCAAACATATTTGGCGGAAACGGTAGCTAAAAATACCCGAGAAAAGTTAGTAAATAAAATTTCGGAACAGGATTTTAGTTTTGTGAACAAAATGACTTCGGAAAAATTGCTGACGGTGATGACTGGCGATGTGGATAATATTAAACAGGCAATGACGATGGGTTTGGTACAGTTGTTTTCTTCGGTGGTAATGATTACGGGGTCGGCAGTAATGCTTTTAGGAATAAATGTAAAATTGGGATTGATGGTGTTGACCATAGTGCCGATAGTAGCGGTTATTTTTGTTAATTTATTTGGTCGGATCAGAAGTTTTTTTAAACGGGCTCAGGCAGTTTTGGACAGATTAAATAAAGTAATTAAAGAAAGTATTGTGGCGGCGGGGTTGGTGAGAATTGTCAACAGTCAGAATAAGGAAATTGAAAAATTTAACGATCAAAACAACCAGGCGAAGGATTTGGGATTATCGATAATGAAATTATTTTCGGGGTTGATTCCCATAATCGGGTTGTTAGCTAACTCGTCGGTAATTTTGATTTTATTAGTGGGAGGAAAACTAATTTTGGCGGGGGAATTTACGGTGGGAGATTTGATGGCTTTCCATACTTATGTGTCAATGTTGATTTTTCCGGTGATTGCTTTGGGATTTATTAGCAATATGATTGCCAGGGCGATGACTTCTTATCAAAGAATTAGTGAAGTTTTGGAGTTTGAAGGGAAAAGTGATTTTGGCAATTTAAATAAAGACATAAAAGGGGGAGTGATTTTTAAAAATGTGAGTTTGAAATTCGGCCAGAAACAAGTTTTGAAAGATGTCTCGTTTGAAATTAAACCGGGGTCAAAGACAGCAATTTTGGGACCAACAGCGGCGGGGAAAACCCAAATTTTTTATTTGATGTCAGGATTAATGAACCCAAACAGCGGGGAAATTTTGATTGACGGAGTGAGGGTGAAAAAATATTCTCAGGAGTGTTTATCGGGTCAATTAGGGTTAGTGTTTCAGGACAGTTCAATTTTTAATTTGAGTATTAAAGAAAATGTTAATTTCCAAAATAAGGAAGATGAAGAAAATTTGAAGAAGGCAATGGAGACGGCGGCATTGGATGATTTTATTAAAACATTGCCGGAGGGCTGGGAAACGAAAATTACCGAGCGGGGTTCGAATTTATCGGGCGGACAAAAACAGAGGTTGACTTTGGCCAGGGCTTTGGCGGTAAATCCAAAAATTTTATTATTGGATGATTTTACGGCCAGAGTAGATCGGTCAACGGAAAAAGATATTTTTGCCAGACTGAAAAAGAATTATGGAAATATTACTCAGGTGTTAATTACCCAGCAAATTGCGTCGGTGGAAGACTTTGATCAGATTATTTTAATCATGGAGGGTGAAGTGTTGGCAAAAGGAAGCCATAAAGAGTTGTTAAAAAAGTCGCCGGAATATCAACAATTATATGGTTTACAAATGTCGACAGAATGAAAGATTATTACTTAAAAAATTTTGATACCAAGACCAAATCGGAGTTAAAAGTAGGTAAATTGGTTAAGGGTTTTAGCGGGCTTTTAGGAGGAGAAAAATGGAGATTGGGGTGGGCCGTTTTGGTAGTGGTGATTAATTCGGTGGCTAATGTGGCGGCACCGTTGTTGGTAGGGAAAGCAGTAGATAAGTTTATTGTCGATAAAAATTGGAGCGAGTTGGCAAATTACGGTTGGATTTTGGCGGGATTGTATTTGGCAGTAGGAATAACTAATTATTTTCAGACAATTTTGATGGGACGAGTAGGACAGAATATTTTGTATCGCTTAAGGAGCCGGGTGTTTGAAAAAATCCAAAGTTTGCCGCTGTCATTTTTTAATCAGAATAAGTTAGGAGATTTAATTTCGAGAATTAACAGCGATACCGATAAATTAAACCAGTTTTTTTCGCAATCTTTAAATCAATTTATGGGGCAGGTATTTACTTTGGTGGGAATTGGGGTGTTTGTGTTTTATATGAATCCGAAATTATCGACCTGGATGATGTTGCCGGTAGCGGGTTTGGTAACCGTGACTTATTTGATGTCGGCTTATTTGAGCAAAAGAAACAGGATGAGTTTACAATCTTTGGGAAGTTTGTCGGCGGAAATTCAGGAAAGTTTGAGTTATTTTAAGGTGATCGTGTTGTTTAACCGAAGAGATTTTTTTAGGGATAATTTTAAAAAAGCCAATGACAATAATTTTGCCATGTCGGTGCGGTCGGGGATGGCCAATAATATCAACGGTCCAATTTATGATTTGGCCTGGAATGCCGGTTTGACGTTGGTATTGGTAATGGGGGTGGGGATGATAATTAAGGGGCAGATGACAGTGGGTTTACTGATTTCTTTTTTGGCCTATACCGACAAATTTTATGCTCCATTAAGACAAATGGCTCAAGTATGGTCAAATACTCAAATGGCCTTTGCCGGCTGGGTAAGAATTTCAGAAATTTTGGATTTGAAAAGTGATTTGGAAGTGTTGGAGACAGAAAAAACTTTAGAGAGGAGAAATAGAGAAGTACTGGTTTTTGATAAAGTGAGTTTTTCTTATGATGGCAAAAAAATAATTTTGGATAAAATTAATTTGGATTTTAAGAAGGGAAAAACTTATGCTATGGTAGGACCAACCGGAGGCGGGAAGAGCACTATGGCGGCGTTGATGTGCCGATTGTATGATCCTGATTCGGGGAAAATTTATTTTGAAGGCAGGGATATTAGAAGTTATACGGGTAAAGAATTGTCGGAAGAAATCGGATTTATATTACAAGAACAATATATTTTTAGCGGCAGCGTGGGGGAAAATATCGTTTACGGGAACCCGAATTATGAAACTTATGATAAAAAAAGATTGAAGAAAGAATTGAAAGAAGATGGGTTAGAAGCCTTAGTGGAAAGATTTGAAAATGGATTGGATACGGAAATTACGCCGGATACAGAAATGATAAGTCTGGGACAGAAGCAATTGATTTCGTTTATGAGAGCGATTATGAGAAAGCCAAAACTATTGGTGATGGATGAGGCGACAGCTAATATTGATACGGTGACTGAAAGTTTATTACAAAAAATTATTGATAAATTACCGGCGGAAACTACTAAAGTAATTATTGCTCACAGATTAAGTACAATTAAAAAGGCGGATGAAATTTATTTTGTGAATGACGGGGAAGTGGTGAGCGCTGAGTCGCTGGAAAAATCGGTGGAGATGATAGAGAAGAGTAAAAGGAAAAGTTGAGGTACCGGCGGTAATAATTGGCATGAGCCAATTTGGTAGTCTACCGCCGGTGGATCTGGTGAATTGCAATCATTCTTTTTTGAAGATATGTCTGGTCATCAGGGTGAGGCCGTTTATCATCATCACGATGATGATAAACAGGAACATATCTGAACCGAGATATTTTGTGGGTTTGTAATAAACCACACCAAAGTAACTATTGTCAGATGTAAGACGGATTTGGGTGTTTCCTGGAAGGCGGCCGAAATTCATTTCTCCTTTAACAACCGGTAATTCGTATTCGATTATTTGTTGAGAGGAAGAAAAGTTATCTTTGATAGGAATTGACTTGATGATTTCTTCACCGTAGGTCAGATTTATCGGGTATGAAGACAGAATCTGGATTTTAGCTTGATAGCTGTTGTCCAATTTGATCACGAATGGTGTGTTGGCCTGGATCTGGTCGGTGATAATATCAGTACCGACAGTTAAGGTGATTTCTTGTTGGTTGATGGCGACATGTCGATATGGCCAAAAGATCATCAAACCGATCAATGCGATTGCCAACAAAGGGATGGTAACTGTTACCAGCTTCTTAACAACAGGCTTCATTGGGTATCCTCTCCTTTTTTTGATGGTATCTGTGAGATCAGACCTAAAATTTATACGAAATGTCTTAAAAAAAAGACATGAAATTTTGCAACTTTTTTAAGGAACGTTTAATTTAAAAATAAAATTTCCCGCGATAGGGAAGTTATTTTAAAATTGAGGGAATTATACAGAGAATGGGAGAAAAGGTAAATAAGGCGGAGG
>CAYOPC010000033.1:0-4961 GCA_964405765.1 uncultured Gammaproteobacteria bacterium
CTACAGAATAAAAATAAATTCATTTCACCAAAAAATAATTTGGGTTCAGTAATTAGAGGAATTAAATCAACAACAACCAAACAAATTGGTTTAATTGAATTAGATGGTTTACTTGTTTGGCAAAGATCATTTTATGACAGGATTATCAGAAACGAAAAAGAATATATAAAAATTAAGGAATATATTAAGAATAATCTGAAAATGTGAGGTAGAGATAGAAATAATATATTTTGATAGAATTAGGATATGGATATTAAAGATTTAAAACAATTTATTATTGAAGCCAATGGGAAGGGGTATGCGAGTGGGGAAAAGACGACAATCAACGAAACAGATGGGTTGAAGATAATAAAATATAGAAATAGGGAATGGAAAATGGTGGACAATTATGTGGGATGGGAACCGTATTCGGGGATGACAAAAATATTTTTCCAAGAAAAAATTTATTTAAATGAAAAATTGGTTTTTTAGACAAGGTATTTAGGTGGCTTGGTGGATGAGAGGAGAGAATAAATCAAAAATTTTATCTGGTGCTTTCCAACCTCTGATTGATTTCCGATATTCTTCTCCAAAAACTTCGTCGGCAAAATTTTGATCAAAACAAAAGGCAGTTGGTCTCATGTAATGAAAACCACCTTTATAATCGTCTCGAAAAAGATTTCCGGGTGAAAGTGTTATTCCGTTAAAGACTATCGGTTCTAAATTAATTATCATATGATTAACGTCTGAATGATGACTTCCTTCTTTTAAGAATCTTTTACCACTAATATTTACCGTGTAAGCTGAATATTCATTGATTGAATTAGAGAAATATGTTTCTAAATCTTTACAAGTTCCAGTTTTAAAAGAAACTTTTTCTGATGAAATTGGCAAATCAGATAAAGAAGAGGTTGATTGACGAACTTGTTTAATCATTTTAATTAAAAGAGCAGCGGCTGGATCATCTGGAATTTCCAAAGAATCAATTTTTTTCCAAATTTCACTACTATCTTCTCCAACTAAAAATAATTTTGATATGTCGCGACTAGTATCACTGACTAATTTAGCAATTTCACGGCCAAGAGTAACGTAGGAATTGCCATAGCGCTGTTCTGATCGATCAATAAGTTCTTGTTTTAAATGGTCGCTGAGTTGGAGATGGGTTTTTTCTAGGGTAGTAAAAAGGTCAACTGCAGTAGGAGTAAATAAAAATTCATTTCCTGGTGGACTAGATAAGTCTAAAATTGGTTGCCAGCCTAATTCAGTTTCTTGGAATTTTAGTTGATTTTGCTGGTATTTATTAAAAATAGCTTTATCTTCTGGTCGATTTGGGTCTAGGTAAAAATTCAAGGGGTATTTATCGGTTTTGGTGGGGTTAAGGGCTTTTATGGCATCTCCAAGTTCTTGATGTCTTTTGAAAAAAGTGTCGTTTAAAACGGTTTCTCTGGCAATATCCCAATCTTGAGGAGTATTTTTATTTGACTTATATTCAATAATCTGATTATTAGAACGAATGGGAGTTAAAAACCCTAATCGTTGGAGAGAGTGACCTCCACTAAGTTCCCATTCAGAGATAGTTGCGGTTACAGCAAAACCATCAAAGGCGATACCATACAGTGATCGTTCACTGAAACCAAATCTTGTTGGGGCCTGTAAATGCGGTTGGGTGTCTCTAATTTGTTGAACGAAATATTCTTGTTGATATTTAATCCAAAGAAGATCTTTTTGGATAAGTTGTTGTCTAAGTTCTGTCAATGCTTGAGGGATAGTGTCTTGATGAGTTTCATGAGAAGTAGGGGTAATGAAATCAATGTTCTTAGAAGATATAGGTTCGGAGTCGCTCATTGGTTAAGTGTAGCATAGCTAAAAGTGAGTTAGATTTTGTGGATTTTGGTGATATATTTGGTATTTTTTATGGGAATATTTTTTATTGGAGATATTTTGATTAAGCTTGGACTGAAAAAAGTTAGTAAATGATCACTTGGTGAGAAACTTAAACCCCTCCGAAAAGAGGGGTTTTTGGTGTTGGATTGGTAGAGAAGTTATGGAAAAGTAGAGATTCATTTGATATTTATGATAAAATCAGAGGATTTTGGAAGTAAATTAGTTTTACTTTTAGAAATTAGATCTTTTAAAAAAAGTTTTCGGTAAGGATGAGAAGAAAAACGAGAAGGAGGTAAGATTGAGGATCAGGGTGTGATGTTGGGATAAAAAGGGAAAGGAAGAGTGATAATTAATGGAGATTAAGATCACAGTAAAGGGAGTAGAGCGTTGTTTTCAGGTGAGATCTTTGGAGGTTCGGATGGCACCATCACTTTTCCCGCGTAAGTTGGGTAGCTGGGAGCTGGTGGCGCGGACGACTGAAGTTGGAGCAGTGATGCCGATGGAAGAAAAACTGCTTATTTTGGGCAGCAACCCGAAGTTAGAACCGGTGGAAATGATGAAGTGCCTAATCGAAAAGCACGGAGGGATTGCTTCTGACGAAGAATATCTGCAAGTTATGAGAGAACTTAGTCTTAGTGAGCGACTTTATCATTTTCGGTAAGTTTTGAGACCCAACCTCTTTGGAGGACCAAGAATTCTAGTTCCGGTAAGCGGAACAATGGGTTTTTGGTCTTCTCGAGGTTGGGTGTTTGGTTTTATAGTTGGGCGACTATACTGATGAGTCCTCCTGCAGAGCAGGACGTAAAAAGGACGAAAACCAAAAGTGAAACTAAATATTTGTTGGAGAAAAGGGGATTTTATGTTATAATTGCTCAATATGAGTAAAGAAGGTTCTAAATATCCGTTTACTGATTTAGCGATAGAATGTTTTGTGGCTCCTTTGGTGGAGAATCAAAAAACTGGGGATGTTTTAAATCAAGGAAGTGGAAAAGTGCCTATAGAGGGAAGTGTAAATCCGGAGGTAGTGGCGGAGGTTTTGGCTAGTTTCTGTAGTCATGATGAAGTATTTAAAGCATTGGAGACCTAAGGTTTGAATTGTGATAGACTGAAGCCATGGAAGATAAGGTGAGTCGTGAGGCTTGTGAATATCAATCGTTAGTGGAGGATCAAAGGACTAAGACACGGTCGAGGACATTGTCTGATTATGACAGTTTGGTATTTGGTCATGTTTATGATTCTGAAATGGCTGATTCCGGGGCGATCGATGGATTTGTTGAAAATTATTATGGCAATGGTATTAAGGGGTTTAAGGATTTAATAGATAGAATTTATTGGTTGAAAGGAGATAAGGTGGTATGGACGGAAATGGGTGGTGGTGGAGCGGTGGCAATGAGACAGTTAACTTCTTTACCGGGGATGAGAGAAAAATTAATGACTTTTAATGTGGATTTATTGGATTTTGATGATATGAAAATGGAAAAACAGGCGTTGGCGGAGATAGCCAGAAAGACACCTAGGGCGTTACAGTTGGAGAATAAACCTAAGCTGATAAGAGAAAATATGGAAAGGGTAAAACTACCAATGAAGGCAGATGTAATCACTTCTGTGGCTTCAATTTTTTATTCAGATAATCCGTTAGCAGCAGTTTGTAATTGGTATAACCAGTTGGTTGATAAAGGGATTTTGATAGTAGCTGCAGAAGAAAAATGGACTAATTGGATTGAAAGTGAAGGATCGGTGAGTCAGTTTTTAAAAGAATTGGGTGAAGCAGGAGTATCGTTGGCGACTAATGGTAAACATTTAGTTAACAATGATAAATATGGCCATTTTAATTTAATGATGATAGAGAGGACTCCAGGAACAGAACTGACGTTACAGTCAAAGGTAGATAGATGTGAGACAAATCTAATTAAACGTAAGGAAGTATATTACAGAAAATCTGACTCAATGGTTAAAGTTGAGGGGGTAATTTGAGACGGCGAAAATATGGAGTAAGACTTTGGATGAGGTAAGAGATAATAAGGATTAATCCGATTAAAATGATAGGGGAGAGGGGAAAGACAAAAAAAGAAACAGTAGAAGGAGGGATGTTTAAACTGGAATCAAATTCGAGAATGGCGGTATATTTTCCCGGCCAAAGTGGAGGAGACAGGGTGCAGATTTGTTGGTCGTCACAGGAAAATTGCCGGTAGTAGTTGGCTAAAATGTTTTGAGAACCAAGTTGGAGTTCTTTGATAACTTGCTGATTTTTGGTGATAGTGATTTTGCCGGCAGTTTTGAAGAAATAATTAGAATTATTTTGGATTTGTCCGGAAAATTTTATGGGAGTAAAAAAGACATCCTTAATTTTAGGAGTGAGAGAGAATTTTTGGATGAGACCTTCGGCTTTGGGGTTTTCGGTATCGGAGACACTAAGAAGGATGTGAGAACCGATTTGACCTGAAGTTTGGGAGATAGTAGTGCCATTAGCAGTCTTGTCTGGTGATTGATAGACAAAGAAGGTGGTATAGTAATCGGCGAGAGAAGTTTGAGGAGAGGCAGTAATTTTAAGAACGATTTGACGGGATTCTTGAGGTTGAAGAGTAAAGGGTTGACCGAGTTTGAGATCGGCGTTATTCAAAGAAAAAGTGATATTGGGGTTGGAAATGAGATTGTTGTAAGTAATAGAACCGTCATTGCCGGAAGGAAGAAAAGGAAGAATTTGGGTGTTGAGGGTAATTTTCTGATCGGATTCATTGGTAATCTGATAGGCCTGGGTAAGGGTGACCCCGGGTTTGAGAATAAATTCAATTTGAGGAGGAGTGAGAGAGAGATTAAAAGCCATAAAGATAAATTTCTAATGTCTAATTTCTAATGTCTAAAAAATAATAAAGCATATGCTTAGATAATTTTTAATATTTTGGCACAGCAATTAAATTGATTAAATTTTCGTAATCGCCGGAGGGTTGATTAGTGGAGATATTAATTTTGTAGGTGAGGCGAGCGGAACGGTTTTTGACAGGGTTATCTTCTGACATAATAATCTGAGGGGACTCGCTACGGGAAGTAGCAGCAAAAGGGCGAAAATAGGTAGAGTTAGTAAAGTAGGAGGAAGTGCC
>CAYOPC010000033.1:5061-6758 GCA_964405765.1 uncultured Gammaproteobacteria bacterium
TAACTGGCAGAATCAAAACTTTGAGCAAGTGAGATCTTAGATCTTAGATGATAGATGACAGAAAAAATAAAACAAAATAAAATGAACAAACCCACCTCTCCGAAGTTTCGGAGTTCCTCCCTTCCACCACTTTGGCGGACAGGTAACAAGGGAGGCTTAATAAAAAAGTTGCTCTTTTTAAGGCCGTGCCTGCCGGCAGGCAGGGAAATGGTCCGAGAATTCGGACTAAAGGGTTTAGTTTTCGTCATCGCTTTGGTGGTCGACTTCATCTTTAAGTTTTTCAGAAGAATTAAGCAGGGATTTGGCGGAGTCTTTGATATATTTAATTTTGTCTTTTTGAGTGGGCTGGAGAGGAGTAGAAAGGAGTTCGGAGCAATTATCGATAATCTGGCAGATACCGGTTTTAAATTTGAGTGAAAGCCACATAAGAACATTGGTCTCGCTAATCGAGATATCAGTTTCAATTTTATTTTTATCCAAAAACTGTTTGCCGATAAACCAGGAAAGGGGGGTGATGAGCAAAAGAGAAACTAAAGGAATGAGAGATTGAAGGGAG
The DNA here is from genome assembly GCA_964405765.1 of uncultured Gammaproteobacteria bacterium. GTDB lineage: Bacteria > Patescibacteriota > Microgenomatia > UBA12405 > UBA12405 > WARW01. The sequence continues at coordinate 5,618 of CAYOPC010000033.1, forward strand.
TTGAGCGATTGACTAAGGAGAAGAATTAAACCTAAGGCCAGGCTAAGGGTAACAGTAGGCGGATTTTGAAAAGCGAGCGTAAAAAGCAGGAAATAAATGAGGAAAAAGAAGGGAGAGTTGAGGCCGTCGGTATAGAAAACGACTAAACTGATAATAAAAGCGATGAGGTGAAAAGAAAAATGTTTTTTGAAAATGGAAAGAAGGATAAAAACAACAGAGGTGAGGGCAATCATCTGAGGAGTAAAGTTGGTAACGGAAGAAGCAGAAATCAGGTAGGCGGTGAGGGAAGAAAACAGAAATAAAAGGATATTAAGGATTTGGGTCATTAATATAGTATAGAATAGTTTATGTTGGGGGAAAAGTTAGCTAGATTTAAATGGGTGGATGGTTTATTAATTTTGGGAATAGTTTTGGTGGTGGCAGGAATTGGAATGAATTTTAAAAGTAGCTTTTGGGAAAAAGCAGAAGTTAAATTAGTGACAAAAAATGTTTCAGTAACTCCAACTATTGATATACAGAGTAATAATAAAGTAACTATTGATGTAGGAGGAGAAGTGATAAATCCGGGAGTTTATAGTTTAGATAAAGAGGCTCGGGTAAATGAGGCGTTGGCAGCGGCCGGAGGTTTGTCAGCTGAGGCGGACCGTGATTGGGTAGAGAAAAATTTGAATAAAGCAGAAAAATTGGTTGACGGGCAAAAGATATACATACCCAATGTCGGGGAGGTTTTGGGCGATAGGGTTGTAGGTAGAGACGTTCTGCAGAACGTCTCTACTAATTCCGACAATAAAATAGTCAGGCTTAATACAGCGACAGCAGAACAATTGGATACTTTAAGTGGAATTGGCCCGTCAATTGCCCAAAAGATTATTGATTATCGGACGAAAAATGGGGGATTTAAAAATATTGAAGAGTTAAAGTTGGTAAGTGGAATCGGGGACAAATTATTTGAAAAGATTAAAGATAATGTGGGGTTGTAGAAATATTTATTTTTTAGCTCGATGACATTTTTACCGTCCTCGCATCCTTCGCCAGAAGGCCTCAGCGGCTTGCGGGCGGAAAAATATCATCTTCGCCAAAATAAATATTTGATTTTGATATTGGTTATTTTTCTGGGATTATTGATGTATAGGTTTGTAAA
>CAYOPC010000034.1:0-5943 GCA_964405765.1 uncultured Gammaproteobacteria bacterium
TTTGTCTAAGGAAGAAAAAATGGTTGATGACGATTTGGTTTTGAGTTTAAAGCAACTGGGATTTGATAGAAAAGAAATTGATAAAGTGACAGGGAAATTACCGTCTGATTTGGAAACAACAGAAGAAAAATTGAGTTGGTGTTTATCTAATCTCTAATTAATAATTAAGAATTAATAATTAAGAATGAACAGTAAAAAAATCGAAGAAGAGGATAAGACACTAAATCCAAAGGCAGAGGTAGAGGAAAAAATTGTCGAAAAAAAGTTGCGGCCACAGAGGTTGGCGGAATTTATTGGCCAGGAAAAATTAAAAGAGCAGTTGGATATTTTTTTGAAAGCGGCTCAATCACGAGGGGAAGCGTTGGATCATATTTTATTTTACGGTCCGCCAGGTTTGGGAAAGACAACTTTGGCCTGTTTAATGGCTCGGGAGATGAATTGTAATATTAAAATGACCTCTGGTCCGGCATTAACACGGGCGGGGGATTTGGCCTCGATTTTGACAGGGTTAAAAAAAGGGGATTTTTTGTTTATTGATGAAATTCATCGATTAAATAAACTGGTGGAAGAAATGCTTTATTCGGCGATGGAAGATTTTGCCCTGGATATTGTGTTGGGTAAAGGGCCGTCGGCCAAAACGGTGAGACTTAATTTGCAAAAATTTACTTTGGTGGGGGCAACAACGAGAATTGGTTTAATTTCCGGGCCAATGAGAGATAGATTTGGCTATGTCCAGCAATTAGATTTTTATGAAGATAGGGATTTAGAAGAAATTATTGAGAGGACCGGTGAAGTATTAAAAGTAAAAATAGAGCCAGAAGCGGCAGAGTCAATTTCTAGGCGGTCAAGAGGAACGCCAAGAATTGCCAACCGATTGCTGCGACGGGTAAGAGATTATGCCGAGGTAAAAAATGACGGAGTAATTACTTTGAAGGAAGTAAATGATTCTTTAAAAATGTTGGGGGTAGACTCTTTAGGTTTGTCTGATGCAGATAGGAGGTATTTAGATGTGGTTAAAAATCAGTATGGCGGAGGTCCGGTGGGGGTGGAGAATATTGCCGCCAGTTTGTCGGAAGATGTAGGAACGATTACAGAAGTTTATGAACCATTTTTGATGAAAAAGGGATTAGTTAAGAGAACGCCGAAAGGGAGGGTGACACTCTAAACCCTCTGTCCCTCGACAAGCTCGGGACATCTCCCTTAAAAAGGGCGCTGTTATATGATATTTTTAATGAATGACGATATTTGGGAGTCAAAATTAATTGTAAAGAGAGGCCATTTAAAATATTTAGAAGAATTAAGGACTTTATCAAGAAATAATAGAACTAATGCTACTCGAACAGAAAATATTGTTTGGTATGAAATTCTTAAAAATAATCGGACTGGATTTAAATTTTTAAGACAGAAACCGATAAATAAATTTATTTTGGATTTTTATTGTAAAGAACTGTTATTAGCAATTGAAGTTGATGGTAAATATCATGACAAAAGGATTAATTATGATGAGGCTAGGGATAAATTTTTAGAAAATTTGAATATAAAAACATTAAGAATTTCCTCGGAAGAGATAATAGAAAATCCAAAAAAGGTTAAAAAGAAGATTAATGAATTTATAGAGTCAAGAAAAGTTTCCCTTTTTAAGGGAAAAGCCCCGTAGGGGAAAGGGTTTAAAACAAATTGGGCAGGGATTGATTTATTCGGCTTGGATGCCTAACAGCCAGAGAACAGCTTCTTTGCGGTAGCGACGATCACCACGAGCATTGATACGGATAGCCGGAAGTTTACCCCGTTTGCCCCAGCGTTTGATGGTGAGTTTGCTGACACGAAGAAGATCGGCGACTTCGGCAACGGTCAAAAGATCAGGTAAGTTGTCGATAGAGACGCCGTTGATTTTTTTGGGGGATGATTGTTTCACAAGTTTGTCTTGTGATTCAGTTTGAATATCCATTGATGGCTCCTCTTGTATCAAAATAATGGTTAACTGCATTCAGTTAATCACATTGGATATTAGTGTGTCAATGAGGAGAAAAAAGACTAATTTAAATTTGGCGGGTTTGTGTTGAGAAACTAAATTTTGAGGATTAATTAGTTTTGTGACATAATGGTTGTATGACTAAGTCTGACCAAAATAAGAAAAATTTTCGGATTGCTTTTTTTGGAGTTAAAAGTTGGGAAAAAGAAATTATTGAACGAGAAATTAGTAGATTAGATGCATTTGGAGTGGGTATGTTTGAAGAAGAAGTTCAAGATAATTTAGAATTAGCGGCTAAGTATGATATTATTTCGCCGTTTATTTATTCGATTTTTGATGAAAAGACTTTGGAGAAATTACCGAATTTGAAAATGGTTGCTACCAGATCAACAGGAATGGACCATATTGATGGTGCTTGGTGTAAAAAAAATAGGGTATTGGTGACTAATGTTCCGGTTTACGGATCAAATACGGTAGCAGAATATGCTTTTGCTTTATTGTTGGCGACGACGCGAAAAATTGTAGTGGCGCACCAATCAGTAGAAGATGGAGAGTTTAATCCGGAGGGTTTGACCGGGGTAGATTTGTATGGAAAAACTTTGGGGGTGATTGGTTGCGGAAAGATAGGGCAAAATGTAGTTAAGATTGCCAGAGGCTTTGGGATGAAAGTTTTGGGAGTGGATGGATATAGAGACCCAAAAATGGAAAAAAAGAGCGGGTTTAAATATACGGATTTAGAAACTTGTTTGAAAAATTCGGATTTTGTGACGTTACATGTGCCAGCAATTCCAGAGACGTATCATATGATTAATAAAAAAAATATTAAGTTGATGAAACCGGGAAGTTTTTTGATTAATACGGCTCGAGGAGCAGTAGTGGAAACTGAGGCAATAGTCTGGGCGTTGAATAATAAAATTTTGGCGGGGGCAGGGTTGGATGTGACAGAGGAAGAAATGTTGGTAGACAGTATGAGTGTGGTAATGAGTAAAAAAATTACTAAAGATAATTTGCAGGATATTTTGAGTTTCCATATGTTGAGAGATAGAGATGATGTGGTGTTTACACCGCATAATGCTTTTAACACTAAAGAGGCGATAGAGAGGATAGTAAAGACAACGGTGGAAAATATAGAAACTTTTATGGTTAAGTAAGTTGGTATAATGTGTTTAGATTAGTTTTTTTTTAAAATTGAAATATTTATTTATTAAATAAAGATAAGATGAAAGCAGTAATAATTTGTGGGGGGGTCGGTTCAAAAATGTGGCCGATGAGCCGAAGCTTGATGCCGAAACATTTTTTACCATTAATTGGGGATAAATCTTTGTTTGAATTGAATTATGAAGCTTTAAGAACTAAGTTCGCTCCAGAAGAGATATTTTTGCAAACAAATGAATCTCAAGCAAAAATCGCTAAAAGTTTAAAACCAGAAATTCCGGAAGAAAATATTTTTACAGAGCCAGAAATGAGGAATCAAGGACCAGCAACTGGGTTTGCAGCGGCCCAATTGATCAAAAGAGGTTTTGGTGATGAGCCATTTATTTTAGTCCAGGCAGATGTATTGCGTGAGCCAGTGGAGAGATTTATGGATATGACAACTGAAGTTGAAAAAATAGCTAAAAGTGAAGGTAAATATATTACTGGAGGGTTTGTTCCAGGAACTGTGGTTAGGGGAGTAGATTACTTGGTTAAAGGAAATTTGGTGTCAGAAGAAAATGGGGTAAAGATTTATGAAGTGGCTGATTATATTGATAGAACCGAAGAAGAAAAAATTAATCAATACTTGGGAACAGATAAATTGTTGCTTCACGCCAATCATACGACGATGACACCAAATAAATTATTGGAAATGTATAACAAATACAAACCAGAATGGTATCAGCCGTTGGTAAATATTTCTCAAAGTGGTGATGTGGTCGAAAATTATGTGGCGATGCCAAAAGGGGCAATCGAAGAAGTAACCAAGATTGTTTATAAAAATGGGGGAGCTTTAGTGGTAGAGTTACCATTTAATTGGGTAGATTTTGGAACTTGGGAATCGGTGGCTAATTATATGAAAGAGAAAAATATGTATAATCCGGGTGATATTTTTGAAGTAGAGGCAAATAATAATTTTGTTTACCGAAAGAATAAAAAATATGTGGCCTTGATTGGAGTCGAGGATTTGGTAGTAATTGACACTTCGGATGGATTATTGATTACTAAAAAAGATTTGACGGGTAAAGTAGGAATGGTGGTAGATAATTTAAAAGAGGAAAATAGACAAGAATTATTGTAGAAAGGTTTTGTTTGTTCACTAAAAATCCCCCTCAAAAGAGGGGAATTTAAATTAGTTACAAAAGTAAACTTATTTAAGCTCTACTTGTGCTCCAGCGGCTTCGAGTTTGGTTTTGGCTTCAGCGGCAGCATCTTTTTTCATAGTACCTAAAGAGGCTGGGGTAGCATCGACCATGTCTTTGGCTTCTTTCAAACCTAATTCTGGTTTGAATTCACGGACAACTTTGATAACAGCGATTTTGTTGGTGCCACCAGAAGTGATAACAACATCAAACTCACTCTTTTCTTCAGCAGCAGGAGCAGCGGCACCAGCAGTGGCGGCACCAGCAGCAGCTACAGGAGCAGCAGCGACAGCTTTGACATCGAATTTTTCTTCGATACCTTTAACGAGTTCGGACAATTCTAAAACTGAAAGTTCAGAAATAGAATCTAATATTTTTTGCAATTTTGCAGAGAGTTCCATATTTATTTTAGTTAATAATTAAAAATTAATAATTAATAATTTTATTCAATTTGAATAAATTAATTTTACTCTGGTTTGTTGGTAACGGCTTTAAGAGCTAAAGCGAGTTGGGTTTGATTATATTTCAAACTATAGGCAAAACGTTGTAAAGGATTGACTAATCCACCAAGAAGTTGGGCTATGAGAGCGGACTTGGATGGTAGAGAAATAAATTGTTTGAGTTGATCGAGTTCAAGCAATTTTTTGTCAAAAATACCGTATTTGAAGGTAATAAAATCTTGAGTTTGGTTGACCTTATCAATTTCTTTAAGGGGAGCAACTTCGTCTTCGTTACAGAAGGTAATGGCAGTTGGTCCGGTTAGCGTTTGAGGAAGAGTAATACCAATGTTGGCTAAAGCGCGGGTAATAAGACTGTTTTTGACGACCTCAATACGACCACCGTTAGCTCTGACATTATTGCGAAGAGAAGAAATGTCAGCGGCATTAAGACCCTGATATTGGATCAAAGCACAAGATTTAGCACTTTCAAGTTTGCCGGTGATATCAGCGACTTGATCGATTTTGGCTTGATTTGGCATATTAAATAAATTTCTAATGTCTAATGTCTAATTTCTAATTAATTCAGAAACTAAAACGGCCTCGACAGTTTCGAGGCGCGGATAAAAACAAAATAATTATTGTTTTGCCTCGGTGGGACTTACTTTTATGCCTACTGTCTTCGGTTAGATGGAGGAATTATAACAAATAAGAAAAGAAATGTCTAAGGTCTAATTTCTAATATCTAAATAAAAAAAGGAACGATGGGTGCTGTGGAATGTATTCGGCTTTGAAGGCCAAAAACAAGTGCAGCACCCATTGGTGGAAAATTTATAGCCGTAGGCTAAACGTTTTTCCGAGCGTTGGGTTCAGTTCTTGCATTCAGGGTTCGTAACAGACGAAGAGTTGCAGTTCGAATTTCTTGGCGAGCTCTTCGACCTCGGGTCGGTAGCTGTTGAGATAGGTAATGTTGCCTTCGCGGTCGGTTTGCGCGTAGATACCTTTTGCTTTGAGAGTGCCGACGAAATCGGATATTACTCCCAAAGAGGCTCTGCGTTTTAGCGCTTCTTTTTCTGTCTTGGGCGGTTGTGTAGTGGCAGGGATGACGATCGAACGTTCCATTTGACGGTTCTCCTCCGCGACTTTATATTCCTACACCGAAATCTTCGGTGCTAGGTTCATGAACGTGAATGTGCAA
>CAYOPC010000035.1:0-5777 GCA_964405765.1 uncultured Gammaproteobacteria bacterium
ACAAAACCCCTCAGTCCCGATAAATCGGGACAGCTCCCCTTAAAGAAAGGGAGCAGCCTTAAATTTATAAGACTTCCTCCTTTTTTAAGGGAGGATGTCACAAATTGACAGGTAGGTTTCAACTCCAAATAGAGACGCATCATGATGCGTCTCTACAAAATTACTACTCACTACTAGCTAATTAACTATTTACTATCTTCGCTATTTTATTTCCCAATTCTTCAAACTCTTTTTCCTTCCAGCCTTTAGTCGTCATGGCCGGAGTTCCGATTCTGATTCCTGACGGTTTCAGCGGACTCCCCTGTTCATGAGGAATGGTATTAGCATTACACACAATCCCATTCTCTTCTAATTTCACTGCCATTTCTTTACCCCTGCCCGCCAAAACTGCACCGCTGTGGGCGGGTCTTTCTAAGCCTACATCCACTACCATCAGATGATTTTCTGTCCCGAATACTCTCAAACCATTCTTCTTTAACGTTTCCGCCAACACACTGGCATTTTTAATTACTTGCTTAGCATAATCCTTAAACCCCTGACTATCTGCCTCAGCAAAAGCCACCGCCATGGCCGCAATATTATTTTCATGCGGCCCACCCTGAAGCCCCGGAAATACTGCTTTATCAATTTTTTCTGCCAGCTTTACATCCTTCTCCAAGCCCTTTTTAGTTACTCCAATAAACGCTCCTCTTGGCCCTCGTAAACTTTTATGAGTGGTACTCATAATCAAATGTACATCATGTACAGGACTCGGATGAACTCCACCCACAATTAATCCAATGATATGTGACACGTCCGCCACCAACCACGCCCCCACTTTATCGGCAATTTCTCCAAATCTTTTGAAATCCAAAATATATGGATAAGCTGTCGTCCCCGCCATAATCATTTTTGGTTTTTCCCTTAAAACTAATTCTTCCAATTTATCATAATCAATTCGTCCGTCTGCTTCCACATCATACTGGACACTTTCAAAAAACTTTCCCGAAAAAGTAATCTTCGGATGACCATGAGTCAAATGTCCTCCGGCCGATAGCTTCAACCCACAAATTTTATCTCCTCTTTCCAGCAATGCCATTTGAATCGCACTATTAGCCGGACTCCCCGAATATGGCTGAACATTTAAGTGCTCCACTCCCAATAACCTTTTACCCCTCTCAATGGCCAAATTCTCAATTTCATCAATAAATTTATTTCCCTGATAATAGCGTCGTCCTGGATAACCCTCAGCATATTTATTGGTCAAACAACTCCCCAACGCCATTCTCACTTCATCCGAAGCAAAATTTTCCGACGGAATCAAATGAATTAATTCTCTCTGTCTCTTATCTTCAGCCTCAATTAAATCAAAAATAATATCTTTCTTCTCTTGCCTTGCCGTAGCTTTTTGCGTAGGCAGGTCTTTTTGAATTAAATCTCTAATTTGTTTATCAATCATAAAATCCTTTAAAAAACTTGTAACTCAAAACCAGACAAAACTTTCTCTATATCATAATCTCATTTTACAATATTTTTCTCTGATCTTCCCATTTAAACAATTCCCCTAACGACCTTTCGGTATGAATCCGTCTGATTATCTTAGCCAACAACGGCGCCAGCGATACAATTTTCATCCGACTAAACCTTTTTTCTTTGGGAATCGGTACAGTATCTAAAAATATTATTTCATCCACCGAACTTTCTTTCAGCTTTTTCACTGCTTCACCGTTCAAAAAGGCGTGAGTCGCCCCGGCAATAATTTTTTTGGCCCCAAATTCTTTCACCGCCTCAATCGCTCCGCAAATCGACCCGCCGCCATCCACCATATCATCAATCAATATTGCCGTTTTGTCTTTCACATCTCCCACCACATGAGCCACCTCACACGACCCATGACCTGTTCTTACCTTATCCACAATCGCAATTGGTGCTCCAAACAAATCCGCCATTTTATGGGTTCTTTTGGCCGCTCCAATATCCGGCGCCACTATTACCAAATCTTTATACTTTTTTCTTTGAATATACTTGGCAATCATCGGATAACCCATCAGGTGATCTACCGGAATATCATAAAACCCCTGAATTTGCGACGCATGTAAATCCACCGTAATTAGTCTGTCAGCTCCGGCCACAGTTATTAAATTAGCCACTAATTTAGCCGAAATCGGTTCATGCGATTGAACCCGTCTGTCTTGTCGGGAATAACACAAATTCGGACACAAAATATTTATTCTTCCCGCCGATGATCGTCTTAAGGCATCAATAATTATTAAAAGTTCCATTAAACTATCATTAACATTATCCCCAAAAGTCTGAATTACAAAAATATCCTCACCTCTAACTTTCTCCCCAATTCTCACATAAATTTCGCTATTCAAAAACTTTTTTATTAACACTGGCGTCAGTGGTAAGTTCAATTTCTTGGCAATTTTTGCCGCCAATTTCGGGTGCGATGTCCCGGCAATTAATTTAATTCCCTTCATGAAATTATGTTCCTCCTTTTTAATTCAAGCCAAATAATTTGATTAATTTCTTCTACTGGTAATAATTTACCCTCGCGACAACAATCAATAATTACCCATCTGTCGGGTTCTTTTTCTGCCATTTTTTTATATTCTTTATCTGTCTCCATTTGGTGATTAAAATTCGCCTCTGCCTGATCCATCACTTCCTGACCAATATAATTTCGTTTGGCTTTTTTCAAAATATTTTCTCGACAAATTTCTGGTTCCACCGCCATTACTAACACTAAATCCGGTTTAATAATTCCCATTTGGTTATAACCCGCCTCCCACAACCAATTAGCATATTCCTCTCTCTTTTTTTCTGATTTTTTGGCAATTTGATGAACATTCGAAGTAAAATACCTATTCGACACCACTATTTTCCCAACTTCTAAGGCTGGCCCAATTATTTTTCTACTTCCATCAGCTTCGTCCAACATATAAGGCAAAGCTGCCAAATATGGGCTAATCGTAAATAATTCTCCAAATTCTCCAGTCAATAATCGACCCACCAGTCTTCCCCAAAAACTTGTCTCATAATGAGGGTAATCATCAGTTACCAAATCAATCCCTTCTTTTTTTAATCTTTCTACCAACAATTCTGTCTGTGTTCCCTTTCCTGAACCATCAATCCCTTCAATGACTATAAATTTTCCTCTAGATTTCATCTTTTAATTTTGCCCCTTTAATATTTTTCCAAATACCGCAAGACATTTTTCCTTGATCACAAATTTTTTCTGAAATACACGGCGGACCGGCGTTCTCAAAAATAATTGGTGCTACCTCTTTAACTAAATCCAGCATTTGTTTGGCCACCTCTCTGATTTCCCATTGAGCTCTGGTGCACGACCTAACCCTAAAGAAATGCAATAACTCTCTGGCATTCATCGTCATCACTATTTTTACCTGAACCGATTGGGGTTGGCAAAATCTGGCATCCTCAGCCGGAATACTTGCATCAATTAACTCATTATAAAGTTCCTGAGAATTCTCCAAATGTTTCAAGTATTTTTCCAACAGTTTTTTATCTTCCAGATTCCTAATTTTTGGTGGCACTCTGTAAGCTGCATCTCCCCGTTTAACATATCTTCCCGATTGAATCGAAAATGACGCAATTCTATGTCGGATTAAATGAATCTCCGTCACTCGACTGACTCCATCGATAGCAAAAGTAAAACTGGCATGTTCCAACGTTGACGTATGACCTGAATTAATCACCTGCTTAATTAACCTTTGTTTAACCTCATCAGTCGTTTTTTCCTTCAATTCTTTAGCTCCCACCGACGCATAGCACTGCCGAATCGCCGCCACCACGTTCTGTTCCGGATCACTAGTGTAACCCAACAGCTCAACTTTCAATTTATCTTCCTTTACCATTTATCAAAAAACCATTAATTTTTAATCCTGAACCAATTTAATCTACTGGAAGACTTTAATCAATTCACTAAAACTATCTCAAATAATTTCAATTTAGATACTAAGCTTGGTATTCTTACATATGTTGCTTATTTACTTAATTATTTTTTTTACCACCATCCCTGGCCTTATTTATTTAGGCTATATAATTTATCTTCAACTTCTTCCTGGAGCTTTTTATTACCCTACTACCCCGGAAAACATAAAAACTATCTTCAAACATATTCACCCCCAACCAAATGACACTCTAATTGATCTCGGTTCCGGTGACGGCCGGATTATCATCGCCGCCGCCCAACACGGAATTAAAAGTATCGGTTACGAACTAGACCCACTTTTAATCCACCAATCCCGACAAAAAATCAAAAGCTTAAATCTCTCTCATTTAGCTAAAATCAAAGCCAAAAATTTCTGGAAAGCTGACTTTAATCAAGCTAATATAATTTGTATCTACCAATTTCCCCAATACATCAAAAAACTGGAAAAAACTTTTAAACAAATTCCCCATCCGGTTACTGTTATTACTAATAGTTATCCTTTCCCCAACCAAAAACCTTACCTCGTCAAAGACAAAATATATTTCTATAAATTTCCATAAATATATCAAAAAAAATCAATAAATAGATCAAAAAATATCAATTAACAAAACGGACACTTTTCTCCTTTGTAAAAAAGACCGCACTTCTTACATTCTTTATAATCATCGGGTACCTCTCCATATTTAACCTGACCGTCAACAATATAATAACCAATTTTTCCTCCAAACTCGCCAATCATTGTTGTTACCGCACAACCAAAACTCTCCTCTTGAGTTACTCGTTGCATTTCCCCATACATATAATTTTTTAAATCACCCCGATTTAAAATTTCACTCCCTTCACTTACATAACCATTAGATATTGCCCTATAGCAGGCAGAATACAATCTAAAAATTAAATCAGAATCTTTAGTTAAATTTTTTCCAAAATTGTTTTCAAATTCATCTGTATATTCCTTCACCACCCTTTCAATTAATTCTAAACTACAAGAATTTCTTACATCATTTAGTCTAAATAAATCAAACAATTCGGTTAATTTTAATCCTGAAGTTTTAATCGGTGAAGCCAAAATTTCAAAATTATCTTTTACTTTAGGCTCCTTTGATAAAAATGTCCGCACTCGATTCATATCTTCAAAACCTTCTTTAACCACTATCCTATTCCAAACCACCCGATCATCATCCACCACTCGCCAAAAATCAACACAATTACTTGGATAATTATATTTCTCATTCTTCGGACTAAAACCAATCCAAGTTGCCTCAGGATTTTCTCTCAAACCCCGCTCTATTTTTCTTATTGACTCCGTTTCTTCATCTCTTCCACCTCTGGCTGTCAATTCTACTGCCCTCTGGCCTGACCTGGCATCAAATAGTTTTCCTTCATCATCAAAACGATATTCCAAAGTAAACTCAACCATCCCAAAATCCTCTTCTAACTGGGTTTTTAGCTCTTGCGACAAATTTCTCCGCCTATCACCCTCATTTAATCTCTCTAAAAATTTCTTTTCTTTTTCGGGTGAAAACCCTACTACTTCTTTTGTCATATTTTTACTTTTTCGTATTCTTTAGCTAAAATTTCAAGTCAAAGACGACAAAATTTTGCCTAAAGATACAATCCCGATGAGGCTTAGTCGATATCGGGACTGGATTGTTTACAACCTAGTCCCGACCTATCGGAATGCTCGAAAGATTTGGTCTTCTGGCTCATTCTGCTTTGCAGAATTCACAGTTGCGGCACAGCTTGGGAGTTACACCCAATTCCCCTTTTCTAATTTTTAATTATTCTTTTTTGATTGCCACATCCAAAAAAGATATGTCGACAATCGATTAAAATAACC
>CAYOPC010000036.1:0-5582 GCA_964405765.1 uncultured Gammaproteobacteria bacterium
GTTGGTAAAAATTAAAATATATAGTTTGTTCTAGGAAAGTTACTTAATTTGCAATAGAATATGGTAATGAGGTTGTGGAAAAAGGTAATTTTTATTTTGGTGGTTTTATTTGCTTTATTGGGAGTAAAAACTGTTGAGGCTCAGGTGGCAGCAGGAACGAACTTTGAGGCCAGAATAGAAAAAATAGTTGAAGAAAAAGAAATTGAAATTGAAGGACAAAAGCAACTTTATCAAAAAATTGAGTTAAAAATTTTAACCGGGTCAGAGAAAGATAAAATAGTAACAGTAGAAAACGGAAATCAGGCTTTGGCGAATGTAACTAAATATGAACAAGGTGAAAAAGTGATTGCGACAAAAGATGTAAGCCCTGACGGAATAGAGATTTATTCGGTGACTGATTTTGTGAGAAGAGATAGTCTGTGGGTGTTAGGGGTAATTTTTGTGGTTTTAACTATTTTGGTAGCCAAATGGAAAGGGGTAATGTCAATGCTCTCGATGGTTTTTACTTTTATGGTGGTTTTTATTTATGTTTTACCAAATTTATCAAACGGGGCTAACCCAATAATAATAGCAACAATAGCTTCATTGATAATTATTCCGATTTCTTTTTATATGGCACACGGGATAAACCAAAAAACAACGGTGGCAATCGTTAGCTCAATAGTGGCATTGGGGGCAACAGCAGTGTTGTCGTTGATGTTTATCAGTTTAGGACGATTAACCGGATTATCATCGGAGGAAGCGGGAATGCTTTTGGTTCAGAGATCGGGTAATTTTGATATGAAAGGGTTGTTGATGTGCGGAATTATCATCGGAGCTTTGGGGGTTTTGGATGATATCACCATATCCCAAGCGGCAATTGTGAATGAGTTAATAAAGAGCAGTGAAAAACCAAAAGGAGCCCTGATTTATAAACAAGCGATGAATGTGGGGAGAGATCATATTTCATCGATGGTAAATACTTTGGTATTGGCTTATGCCGGGGCTTCCCTACCGCTTTTGTTGGTTTTTGTAGATAATCCACATCCGTTTAGTGAAATTATTAACTATGAATTTTTGGCGGAGGAAATAATCAGGACTTTAGTGGGCAGTATCGGATTAATTTTGGCGGTACCAATAACCACATTAATTGCCGTTAATTGGATCAGAAAAGATAAATTATGACCATAAACAGAGAATGGCATTTGAAAAATAAAATGCCCAAAAATCCCAGTCAAAAAGAGAGAATGGAGTGGCATATAGAACACAGTAAAAATTGTAGTTGCCGAAAACCAACAGAAAGGTTATTGACGGAAATAGAGGAATATAAAAAAACAAAAATAGTCTAGAGGTGACAGGATTGGCTGTCACCAAAGAATATTTTTATTCTTTTTTAGTAACGAGAGCCATGAGAAGGTAAACAGCTGAAAGACCAACAAGGTCATAGACAAGTTGAGACAGAAAAGATTCTCCAAAAATAGCAGTAACAAGATTAAAATCCAGCAAACCGATAAGTCCCCAATTAAGACCACCAATAATAACTAAAACTAAGCAAACGGTATAAAGTGGTTTTTTCATATTAAATTCACCTCCCTTAAAGAAATAATTAATCTGATTAAATTTTAGATTAATTATTTTTAATGTAAAGATAGGAATATTTTTATGCGTATTTGGTATACAATAACTATTTTTTAATTTTATTTAATAGAGGATAAATTTCTCCAAGGAGATAAAGACTGCCGGTAACAACTATAGGGTGGTTTGATTTTAAAGCAAATTTTAAAGCTTCTAATTGATCAGTAATATTTTTGAAATTAGAAAAATTCAGATTAGTAAAAAGACGATTTAAACTTAGTTGTGACTGAGATAATTGAACCATATCCTGTGAGGTAACTTTGAATTTAGTTAAAATAATTTGATCGGCTAAAGGGAGAATCATTTTGATCATTTTAGTAAAGTCTTTACGTTGTTTAAAAGCCAAAAGAAAAGTGAATTTTTGGCCAGGGAAAAATAATTTAAGACTTTTGATTAGGGCAGCCATTTTTTGAGGGTTATGAGCTCCGTCTAAGATAAAATATTTTTGATTAAAACGGCGGAGATCGACCCGACCGTAAAATTGACAGGAAATAAGCGATTGATAAATATTTTTTATATTTAAGGTAAATTGGTCGCGTAAAGAAAGAAACTTAAGTACCGATAGAGCCAGGGCACTATTATCAATTTGATAAAGACCAATGGTGTTAAGGGTGACGGATTTTAGATGTAAATCCTGAAAATTAAAATTGTAGCTTAGGTTAAAATTTTTAGGAGTGAGGTGAGAAATATTTTTTGGCTGAGAAATATAATTAATGGATGTTTGTTGAGATGAGGCGACCTGATCAAAAACCTTTTTGACCACCAATGATTGGTTAATAGAAAAACAAGGATTATGAGAATGGATAATACCGGCTTTTTGAGCAGCAATAGAAGCAAGATTTGGTCCAAGTATGGCGGTGTGATCAAGGCCGATTTTGGTGAGAACAACAACCTTGTCGGAAGAATTAATAGTGTTAGTCCCGTCCATAAGCCCGCCTAAGCCGGTTTCAATGACAGCATAATCGACTTGTTTTTGGTAAAAAATATAAAAAGCCAGAGCAATAATAATTTCAAAAAAAGTGGGTTTGCCAAAATTAGTTTTTTTGACAGCTTCAATAGCTGGAATTATTTGATTGAGGTAAAAAACAAATTCTTTTTTGGAGATAAGTTGATTGTTTATTTGGAAACGTTCGCGAATATCTAAAAGATGAGGAGAAAGAGTTAATCCGACAGTAAAACCCTGACCGATTAAAAGAGAACTAAGATAGAAGGCAGTCGAACCTTTGCCAGATGTGCCAGCGATATGGATAGTTTTAATTTTATCCTGAGGGTTATCTAAAAGCTGAAGAATGGCTTTTTGACGGTCCAGACCAAGATTTCCTGGGAAACGTTTGTTACCAGAAGGAACTGACTGACGCAAATAAGAAAGGGCCTGAGAAAAATTTTTGACCACAAACTATTTCTTTAACCATTTAATGCCTAAATAGACGAAGGGAGTAGATAGAGTGGACATAAAAGCCTTAAGAAGCCAATAAGGAATGATTAAACCTAAAAGGAAATGAAAATTGTCAGAAAATAAATGAGAAGGGTTGTAAAAAGCCAAAGTCATAAAAACAAGAGTATCCAAGAGAACAGCTAAATGATTAGAAAGATTGTTACGAAACCAAAGCCCATATTTACTTAGTTTTTGTTTGAGGCGCCAAAAAAGTTGGATATCGGCAAAATTGGAGACAGCCATAGCAATAAGACTAGCGATAGAAATTCTGATGGATTGAGAAAAAATAGTTTTGTAAGCTTCATTGGTGGCGGCATAGCGGGCAGACGGAGGTAAAATAACGGCAAAAGCAGCCAATAAAATTAAAAGAAAAACAATTAAAAGAGAAATTTTAGCTAAATTTTTGGTGCGTTTATAACCAAAGCTTTCAGTAAAAATATCATTAATAGAAAAAATCCAGGGAATTAAAAACATACCAACAGATCCGGTTAAATTAAAATTAAATAGTTTAAATAAAGGAAAAGTTTTGGAACCCATGAGTTCGGCGGTAATAATACAAAAAACGTAAAGGCCAACCAGAATATCGGATTTAAGAGCAATCTTTTCAGAAAGATTTTTGACCACAAAATATTTAATAATTAATAGCGTTATTTTACACTAAAAATTAGGGTTTATCTTTAATTGAGTACAAGTTGATAACAGCTAAGGAAATATCTTTTATAATTAAGTTAGTTTATGAAAAAATTTAGGTGGCTAGTTTTATTAGGAGCTTTTATAATTGGATTTTGGTTATGGCAGAGTAAAAAAATAACAATATTAAAAGAATTTTTAGTTAAAAAAATAATACTAACCGAGACAATTAATAATAAAGAGGTGGTGATTGAAGAAAAAAATATTGAGGAAGAACCGAAAACTGAAGAAATTAGATTAACACCGACTATAAAAATAACGCCAACGGTGGTGGCGGTGAAGGAAAAAAAGATACCAACTCCAACACCAGATAATGAACCCTGGGGAGTAGCCAAACAAGTGGATGAGGTAACCTGGACAATGAAAGTGGGTGAAGATGAAAAAATGGCTACAGCTCAAGAAATTCTGGAAGCACTAAATAAATATAGACAAAATCATGGGTCTCAAAATTTAACTTGGGATGTTAAGTTAGGTGATTATGCCCAAAATAGGGCTCAATATTTAAATAATATTAAAAGTGTAGATAAACATGAAGGATTTAATAAATTTGTAGAAAATGAAGATGGTTTTAATAAATTGGGCTTTACTATGTTGGGAGAAAATATTAGTTATGGTTATAAGCTGAATGGGGTTCATACGATTGAATGGATGTATGCCGGAGATGAACCGCATAATAAAAATCAATTAGATAATCGATGGAATTATGTGGGTATTGGAGTAGACGGATTAGCAACTTGCTTGATTTTTGGAACCGGAAAGATGTAAGTTGTGTTAATATTAGCTATATGACAAAAACACAAGAAAATCTTTTAAAAGCATTTGCGGGTGAGAGCCAAGCTCGGAACCGTTATACGATTTTTGCCAAGATGGCAAGAAAAGAAAATTTGGAATGGATTGCCAGAGTGTTTGAGGAAACAGCTGATCAGGAAAGAGCTCATGCGGAGGAGGAATACGAAATGATTAGTGAACCAGTAGTAACAACTGAAGATACTTTGTCGATAAAGCCGTTTAGCAAAAACACTTTGGAAAATTTGAAATATGCGGCTGAAGGTGAACATCATGAGTGGACAGAAATGTATCCGTCTTTTGAAGAACAGGCAAGAGCTGATGGGGACTTAGAGGCAGAAAGATTATTCAGAGAAGTAAAGGAAGTAGAAGAAAAGCATGAGGAAAGATATATGATTTTAGCTAAACATATTGAGGCTAAGACTTTGTACAACCAAGAGAGAGAATTTGAATGGAAGTGTTTAAACTGTGGTTATATTCACAAGGGGAAAACTCCCCCAAACACCTGTCCGGTTTGTAAAAAGCCGTTCACTTGGTATGTGGCTTTGGGATTAATCAGATAAACTAATATTTTACGGTAGAATAGGGTTTTTGTTGGTATATTTTGAGGGAGCTTTTTGGGTTTCTGGATAAAATCGAGGTTTAGGTGAGCCGAGAGTATAATATTCCATAGGTTTCCGTAGTTCAATGGATAGAATACTCCCCTCCGAAGGGAGTGATGTGAGTTCGATTCTCACCGGGAACACATGAATATTAAACCCTCTGCCCTTGGGGCATCTCCCTTAAAAAGGGCGACTATGAAAAATAAAAACCTCTCTCCTGATAAACCGGTATCTCCCATTAAAAAAGGGAGAAGTCATAAATCAGTGGTTTTGGTTGGGGGGTGTTTCGACGTACTTCACTTGGGTCATGTAATTTTTTTGGAAAAAGCAAAAAAATTAGGAAATAGATTGGTGGTTTTATTAGAATCTGATGAAAATATTAAAAAAAATAAAGGAAATAATAGACCAATTAATAACCAGAAAAATAGAGCAAAAATGTTGATGGGGTTAAAGGC
>CAYOPC010000037.1:0-5172 GCA_964405765.1 uncultured Gammaproteobacteria bacterium
CTTTTTTCTGCCCCCAATTTTACTTTCAATGATGCCTCATCAATATCTTTCATATCGATTTTCTCCTTATTATTTCTCGCCGCTCCAATTGCCGCTTCATTTAGCATATTTTCCAAATCCGCTCCCGAAAATCCCACCGTTGACTTAGCCACCATATCCCAATTAACCTCATCCACAAATGGTTTACCTTTAGCATGAATTGCCAAAATTTCAACTCTGGCCTCCAAATCCGGCAATTCCAACACTACTCTTCGGTCAAATCTCCCTGGTCTGAGTAATGCCGGATCCAATAAATCCCCCCTATTGGTCGCTGCCAACACCACCACTGCCGTATTAGCCTCAAATCCATCCATTTCTACTAAAATTTGATTTAATGTTTGCTCTCTTTCGCCATGACCTCCATCAACTCCCCCTCTAATTCGGCCAATTGCATCAATTTCATCAATAAAGATAATTGCTTTCCCCGCTTTTTTCGCTGTTCCAAAAAGATCACGAACCCGCGACGCCCCTACCCCTACCAACATTTCCATAAATTCACTTCCCGCCATGCTATAAAACGGTACCTCTGCTTCTCCGGCCACTGCCTTAGCCAACAAAGTTTTACCTACCCCGCTTGGCCCCACCAACAACACTCCCTTTGGCGCCCTGGCACCCATCTTATGATATTTTTCCGGATGTTTCAAAAAATCCACCACTTCCATTAAATCATCTTTAGCCTCTTTCACTCCCGCCACATCCTTAAAAGTTACATTCTGCTTTCCTTTAATAAAAAGTTTAGCTGTTGATTTCCCAAAACCAAACATTCCTCCACTTCCTCCGCTTTGCTTACTAAAAAACCATACAATCAATATTATTGGCAAACCCACTGTCAGTACCAAACTCAAAATACTTCCCATCATTTTCCATCCCTGCCGGTTATTCACCTCAAAATCCATCTTTGAAATATCCACTCCTTCCTTTTGTAAAATTTCTACCAACGACACATCCGGTTCTTTTGAAGTCACCATTATTTTTTTATCATCCCCTTTCAATTCCGCCACTATTTCATTATCCGAAACTATCAACTTATTAATCTTATTTTCTTTAGCTGCTCCCACCAATTCAGAAATTGGCACCTGTGTTACTCCCACGTTAGTCAAAAAACTCCCCAAAGCCGATATCCCCCAAAAAAATATTACGATATAAATCAACCACCTAATCATCTGTTTTGGCCCCAGTTCAATCTTTTTAATCTTCACTCCAGGAGGTAAATTTTTAAAAAAATCCTCCTCCGCCTTTTTCCTATCATCCACTTTTATCTTCTTTTCTACCTCTTTCCCCTCTTTTTTATTTATTTTTCTTTTCAAATTATCAAATATTTTCATGTCCCCATTATACCATCCAAACCTAAAATTTCTTGCCAATTAAGACTTCTCCCTTTGTTAAGGCCCGCTTCGACTCGAATCGAGGCGAGGGAGATATCCTCCGATGGACATCAGAGGACAGAGAGGTTTTTCTAAAAAATTAAACCTCCAACCCATCTTGGATGGGTTTAAAAAAAATGCTCCCCTCAATGAAGGGGAGCTGCCCCGCACGGGGCTGAGGGGTTTCATCTGAAAGACTGAAAAACTGACAATCTAATTCCCGCAAATTAACCGTTTTTATCCCGCAACTGTTAATTAATTTTAAAAAGTCCTGCCCTGTCAAGGGAAGGACTTAGGAAGGGTTTGTCTTAATATTTCGTTAACTCTACCATCAAATCCCGATTATCCCCTTCTACCTTCCTTTGGCCCGCCATAGCTTTAGCGACGGCGGCGTGTACCCAAAATTCATGATTACACTTCTCACATTTATAAAAAATCCTGAATACTCCATTTCTATATTCACTTCTAATCGGCCTCATTAAACCTTTACACATACTCGCCCTGTCCCCAGGAATTTCTTCATCTACATGTTTACCCCACAAACATTTCGGGCAATGATCCGTCACTCCATTTCCAATTACTTTTTCTCCACACACCTCACACACAAAATCCTCAAACACTTTTTTCATATAAACCTAATTTAACATATCTTAAGATTTAAAATTAAAAATTTGCAGTTACAGTTTTTGAACGTGTTTGAACGTGGACGACCACATTCATTTTCCAGTGAAAAAATTCGTAACAAAAATTTTTAATTTTTAAAATCACTTACCAAGCACCACCCCCATTCTAATATCCTCATCCAATTTTTGATTAAACAACAATTTCCCTCCCACCAAACTGGCTGCTGGCTCTACCTGCAACGGCTGCCAACTGTCCGGATAAGTAATCAAACTCACTATTCCCGTTTCTCTGGTTCCTGGTTGTTTCTGAATATACTTCATGTAAGTAAAAGTTTTACTTCCGGTATTAACCCCACTTGAATACTTAATTTCCACCATTCTTTTCTTCAGTACCGGCACCATTACCAAAAATCCCACTTCTTTTTTACCATCAACTTCTTTTATAGTGATTTCATCACTTCCATAAATTTTCTTAATCGAAGTATCATTTCCGTCCATCACGCTTATCTGACTCACTTCTACCTCTTTTGGTAAATAAAGCCTCATATAGTTTTTATAATCCCCACCTGGCCACTCAGTATTCTTCGCCTTATTTTCATAATTAATTTTCAATACTCGATTAACCGAATTATTAGTAATTTCCACCGATTCTTCCATATTTCTCTCCAAAAAATAATTCGCCTTATTTACTCCCACATTTGCCTCTACTGCATACCAATAATCCATCACGCAATTTTCTCCGCTGCACTTGCCGTTATACACTCTGCCATCCCAACTCAAATCCATTAACCTTTTAGCCGTCCCTGTTTCATTAATTGCCAACTGCAATTCATTCTTCTCCAATAAATCCAAAAACGATTGGACCAGCACCAACCTCTTCTCTATTTTCAAATTTTTAATTTCTTCAAACAATTGCTTCCCCAAAGCCCCCAAAAAACCCACTTTCTGAACTGATCCCGGGAAAAATTTAGTTTCAGCGTAAAACTCTGCCTGTTCATAAAGGTTTCCTTCGTTAATTTTTTCTTTAAAATCCGGTACGTAAATTTCCCCAGTGGCTTTTAACATCGCCTCGGCTACTGCCAAATCAATTCCGATCACTCCGTTAACTTTCTTCCCTGTCTCTTTTTCCAAAAACCACTGAATATCTGCTGCTGACTTCACAAAATCTGCTTTCCAATTAGCATCCCTCATATACCAATTAGCTTCACCTAAATGTTTTTTAATTTCCCAGGGAGGCTCCACATGACCCTTCAGTTGGCCATCAGCCTCATAAATATCCTTTATTTCTAAATTAACTAATCTTCCACCTTTAAAACTTAACAGTCCATAACTTCCAATAAATCCACCAGTCGGCCGTAATTCTGAATCATTTTGGAACAAAACCATATATTCTCTGGTTTTCCCATCCAAACCCAATAGTTCCGGTAAAAACCTTACTACTTCTCTTCCTTGGTCTACTTGTTTTTTTAATTCCCCTGTCATAGCTAAACCTTTTTGTGCCTCAGCCTTCCATCCCGCCGGTAACCAGCTGTAATCCCCGGACAATCTTGCCTGTAAAATTCCCAAATTATTTTCCGTCTCATTTAACCCCTCTTCCAAATTACCCAACTCTTGAGACCAACTGATCTCTTTATCATGAAACATTCCCTCATTTATCATCTCTGCCGATCTGGCCATCTCTGGTAATCCCCTCTCTAAATTCAATACATCCACCAATGCTTTCAATCCGGTCTGATAATTTCTCATTGTTTTTAACGAGTTCAGTCCCCAATCACTTACCTTTTCATCTATAGCCGTCAACTGATTAATCCTATTTTCCGCCAATTTCTCCACTTGATTGTACTTTTTATTCTTAATCATCTCTGGAATTTCTCTAATTGTTTGAGTTGTTTTCCAGGTCACCCAAAACCATTTTGTTGGTTCCGATAATGACAAAAACAATACCAATATCAACCCCACCCACCAAAACTTCAATTTCTTTCTCAAACTACTGCCTTTCCCCAAAAAATTATCTCTTTTTTTAATTTTTAATCCCTCTTTTTCTCCTATTTTAGAAGAAACATTCCTTATCGGTTCTTCCACAAACTCTTCGCTTTCCTCCTCCAACCAATCTTCGTTAGCTTTTTCTTCACTTTCTTCTTTGGCCTTCATTAAACTCGGTAACTCAAAATCTTTCTCTTCCTCAAAATCATCATCTTCTCCATAAATTACCATATTACTCACCTCCGGCTCAGTTAAAGTTTTCTCATAATTTTCATTTTTTATTTTTTCAGGATAATCCGAGGTTATATTTACTTCTTCTCCCTCATCCACCATTACCTCAAATACCCTCTTATTTTCCTTTTCTACCGTCGGCTTCTTTTTTATCTCCGATTCTTTATTTTTTTTCTGTCGGCTCTCTTCATCTATTTTTGAAAAAAAATATTGCAACGTTTCTTCTATCCCTTCGGCAAAATCAACTTTTGCTTTCCATCTTAATTGTTTTTCTGTCAAACTCGCCAATCTTTCGTCCCCCATATTTATATCTATTTCTTTCTCCATTACCTTAAACCGGGTCATTTTTGCCTTATCCATCAACACTTTTGCTAAGTCCTCAAAGGTTATATTATTCCCCAAAACCAAAAAATATTCTCTGTTTGTTCCCGACAAAAAACACGCCCTCAAAATTGCCTCCACCAAATCAGTTATTGCCAATAATCTAATTTCACCATTAGGATCAGGTAATTCTAAATTTTTATTCATTACTGCCTGCCTAATCACTTTAGCCAAAAATCCACTTTCTTCCATCCTCTCACCATAAACCCCTCTCGCCTCAATTATCCTCCAGTCTCCATCCAATACCACCGCCTCTCGAGACAAATAACTTTTTCTTGACTCGTCATCTACTGTTATCAAAACCAACTTTTCTCCTTTAATTTTTTGCCAATCTTCTTTATTCCCCCCAAAATCAAACACGTAATTAAAATTTCCTTCTACCTCATCCAAATTCATTGCCCAGGAAAAATTATCCAAATCCATTAATCCAGTTACCATTTCCCCCACTCCTACCACCCTAATATCCTTATTTACCAATTCCTCCGCCAATTTCTTCGCCACAAAATGATCTATCCCCAAAATTAATGCTGATGGTAAACCCTGACTCATAC
>CAYOPC010000038.1:0-5080 GCA_964405765.1 uncultured Gammaproteobacteria bacterium
CAGTGTTGAGGGCGATACCATTACCATTAACTAAACCCTTGACTGTGTAGACATTTGTGCCGCTGACACTATTTTGAATAAAAAGAGTATCCCCGATGTCTAAATTGTAGTTGTTGGTAGATAAAGTAGTCCCGGTAGTAGTAACAAAAATGACCGAATTTCCGGCAGTATTACCAGTACCGAGTCGAGCAAAATAAGAAAGTTGAGCTGAAGATAATTGGTCTTTTAATTCGGTGGATGGACTGGCTTGTGAAGCATTAGGATTGGTGAGGTAGAAAAATACGGGTAAAAAAAAGACGAAGCATAGAACATTTTTCCAAACTGACTGGCGGTTCATTTTTAAATTTAATTAATTTATATATTAAAGATAAGTCTAGATCAATGTCGTTGTCAATAGTTAAATATTTAAGACTTTAAAAAGTCGCTGTAGCGATAAAGTTAATTTGGTTTTGATAGGTGCCGGCTTCTTGAAAATTGGAGGCGGTAATACGATAACAAATGTAAGCTTGGTCTTCGCCTGATGGGGTAGTGTTGCGACTCATAATAGTTCGAGCGTTAGCATAACCGATACCAAAAGGTTTAGCAGAAAAAACGTCGTTGTGTTCAAAGGCAACAGGGGAATAGTTAATCGATTGGAGAGAATAACCAAATTGGGATTTACTAACATCAGTATTCCAGTCATTGTTATTATCAATATCGCAATTATTGGAATCACAAGTCGTATCAGGAATAGTACTGCCGGTAATGATATTACTAAGAAGTGATTTTTCAAAAACTTGAACGGTGTATCCACTAGCAGCATTAGTAGAGCAAGTAAATCTTTGGGCGAGAGTATTGAATTGGCCAAGGCTAAGAGATCCAAAATTAACTCCGGTGGCAGTGGTTTGAGCAGCACCGGCTGAGAGGGGGGTATTGCAACGGGTAAAACCAGGAGTGCTGGCGCCAATAGCATCAATATAAAAAGTAACAGTTGGTTCAATGATGGCAGTAACTTGAACGGATTCAGTGAGGGCAATTTTACCAATGGTGGTATCACTATTGATAAGATTATTGTTTTCATCAAGGTGTCTGATTAATAAGGTATAAGTATCAGCCGAAGCATTAGCTTGACCAACAGTGTGGCTAACGGCTGGAGCAGGATTAATTAATTGGTGAACATTACCAATGGTAATTGTGCCGGTAGATCCAGTACCAACAGGATTACTATCACCAGCTCCAAGAGCACAGGTAATTAGGTGGTATGGTCCCGTAGAACCAAGACTGAGCCCAGCGGTTAAAACAACAGTAGTGCCAACCGAAGCGGTGGCACCCCAAGGACAAGTAATATCAGTAGAAAGAAGACCATTGAGGTCAAAACCGCCTTGATCCGGCATACCATCGTCGGATTTTTCGGCAGAGTTGCCGGTGGCTTTTAATAAAACTTGCCACTTGCCGCCATTAACCGAGGTGGTAGGGGAAAAGGAAATATTGTGGATAGCAGAACGGGTGGCAACGACATAGGCACCAGCAAAAACATTGACGGCATTGAGACCGGTATTAATAAAAATAGCGTTAGTGTTAGCGATGTCAGCAACAGTGTAAAGACTACTACCAGTGGTAGCTCTGGCGACAGCAATGGTGTCACCGATAAACAAGTTGTAGTTATTATTTGATGGAGCAGAACCAGAATCGGTAGTGACAGAAATTAAGGAATTTCCTTCGGTATTGTCGGCGCTTAAGCGGCCAAAATAAGAAAGCTGGGCAGAAGAAAGCTGGTCGCGGAGGTTGCTAACTGGTGTTGAATGGATATTTTTGGGTTTAAAAAAAGAATATCCGAGACAGGAAAATACTAGAGTTAGAAAAAAATAAAGTTTAAAACGATTTAGTTTCACTAATAGAAGGATAATGTTTTTAGGAAATGTTTGCAAGATTTAAACTAACTGAAGGTTGAAAAAAACCTTACTTTATATTAAAGTAGAGACGTTATTAAAAATTAATAAGGAAGAATATATGAACAAATATGTCTATTTTTTCGGCAATGGTAAAGCTGAAGGTGATAAGGACATGAAATATATCCTGGGAGGAAAGGGAGCTAATTTGGCCGAGATGACCAATTTAGGGATTCCGGTTCCGGCTGGGTTTACAATTTCAACTGAAGTTTGCCGATACTATTATAATAATGGCAAGAAGTATCCAACTGAGCTTAAAGAACAGATTGATGCGGGTTTGAAAAAACTGGAAGAAATTACGGGTAAAAAATTCGGTGAGGCTAAAAATCCATTATTAGTATCAGTCCGATCCGGAGCCGCAGCTTCAATGCCAGGGATGATGGATACGATTTTAAATTTAGGTTTAAATGAAAAAGTAGTGGCAGGAATGGTGGAAAAAACCGGTAATGCCCGATTCGTTTGGGATTCTTACCGAAGGTTTATCCAAATGTACTGTAATGTGGTAGAAAATTTGGAACACGAAAAATTTGAACACGTAATAACTTCAGTCAAGGCTAAAAAAGGTATCAAAGAAGATACTCAAATGACGGCCGAAGATTGGCAAGAAGTAGTTAAAGGCTACAAAGAAATCTACAAAGTAGAAAAAGGTAAAGATTTTCCTGAAAGTTCGGAAGACCAATTAAATGGAGCGATTGGAGCAGTTTTTGGTTCTTGGAATAATCCACGAGCCATTATCTATCGTCAATTAAATAAAATTGATGAAAGTAAAATTTTTGGAACGGCGGTTAATGTTCAATCAATGGTTTTCGGGAATATGGGTGATGATTGCGGAACCGGGGTGGCTTTTACCCGAAATCCGTCAACCGGAGAAAACAAAGCTTATGGTGAGTATTTAATGAATGCTCAAGGTGAGGATGTGGTGGCCGGTATTCGAACTCCAAAAAAACTGGAAACTCTTAAAGAAGATAATGAAACGGCATTTAATCAATTAACGGAAATTTTTGCCAAATTGGAGGGTCATTATAAAGATATGCAGGATGTGGAATTTACGATTGAAAACGGTAAACTTTTCATTCTTCAAACCAGAAATGGCAAAAGAACGGCTCCGGCGATGGTGAAAGTAGCTGTCGATTTGGTAGAAGAAAAAATGATTGATGAAAAAACGGCTTTGACCCGAGTCGAAGCTGATAAACTCGATCAATTACTTCATCCAACTCTTGATCCAAAAGCAAAAGCTAATTTTAAAGTGATCGCCAAAGGTTTACCAGCAAGCCCGGGAGCAGCTTATGGTCAAGTAGTTTTTACGGCCGAAGAAGCAGTTAAGTGGGCTGAAGGCGGTAAAAAAGTTATTTTGGTCCGAGCGGAAACTTCTCCGGAAGACTTAGCGGGGATGAATGCCGCTCAAGGTATTCTTACAGCTCGTGGCGGTATGACGTCTCACGCGGCAGTAGTGGCCCGAGGTATGGGTAAATGCTGTGTGTCCGGATGTGGTGAAGTTATGGTGATGGCTGAGGCTAAAATGTTTAAAGTCGGCGATCTCGAAGTTAAAGAGGGAGATATTATCACTCTTGACGGTTCGACCGGTGAAGTTTTCTTAGGTCAAGTAGCGACTATGGAAGCAACTTTAAGTGGAGATTTTGCCAAATTAATGAAATGGGCTGATGAAACCAGAAAATTAGGTGTCAGAACCAATGCAGATACGCCAAAAGATGCTAAGGTAGCTCGAGAATTTGGAGCTCAAGGTATCGGTTTATGCCGAACTGAACACATGTTCTTTGAAGAAGACAGAATTTTTGCCATTCGCCAAATGATAATTTCTGACACTGTCGAACAACGACAAGTGGCTTTGGAAAAAATCTTCCCAATGCAAAAGAATGATTTCAAACAATTATTTGAAATCATGAAAGGGTTGCCAGTCAAGATTCGTTTGCTTGATCCACCGCTACATGAATTCGTACCTCATGAAGATAAAGATATTGAAGCATTGGCCAAAGAAATGGGAATTTCTTTTGAAAAATTAAAAGAAAAAGTGGAATCGCTTCATGAAGCTAATCCAATGATGGGTCACAGAGGCTGTCGACTAGGGATAACTTTTCCGGAAATCAACCAAATGCAAGTAAAAGCGATTATGGCAGCAGCTTGTGAATTGGCTAAAGAAACCGGTGAAAAAATTGTACCAGAAATAATGATCCCATTAGTGGGTGACGTGGAAGAATTAAAATGGCTTAAAGCAAAATTGGTTCCAGTTATCGAAGAAACCATGAAATCTTATGGGGTAACTTTGAAATATGAAATCGGAACCATGATCGAAATTCCTCGAGCAGCAGTCACGGCCGATGAAATTGCGGCTGAAGCTGAATTCTTCTCATTTGGGACTAACGATTTAACTCAAATGACTTATGGTTTTAGCCGTGACGATGCCGGTAAATTTATTAAAGATTACTTACGGGAAAAGATTTTGGTTGAAGACCCATTCAAGAGTGTCGATCAAAAGGGTGTAGGTAAATTAATGAAAATGGCAGTAGAGTTAGGCAGAGCTGGAAACAAGCACCTCAACATAGGTATTTGTGGAGAACAAGGCGGAGATCCAGAGACGGTGAAATTCTGTCACCGAATCGGTCTTAACTATGTGTCCTGCTCACCTTACCGAGTACCAATTGCCAGATTAGCAGCAGCTCAGGCAGTAGTGGAAGAGAGCAAGAAATAAACCCTTCCCCGACCCTTCCCTTGACAGGGCAGGGAGTTTGAATAAAAACCCCCTCGGAGTGAGGGGGTTTTTGGTATGATTAATGTGTGATTTATCACAGAAGATCGGTTAGATTGAAAGGATTTGATTATGCAAATAATGGATATTATTTTGTGACGATATGTACGTGGAATCGGTTGAATATTTTAGGAAAAATAATTGATAATAGAATGGTATTAAATAATTTGGGTGAAATTGTAAGGAATGAATTGATTAAAACAGAGAAAATGCGAAAAAATGTAAAAATTGATGTTTTTCAAATTATGCCGAATCATATTCATTTAATTTTGGTGATTAAAAATATTTTGAATTGCCAAAATAGTGGAAAAAGGGGCGTATTGCAATACGCCCCTACAGAATAAAAATAAATTCATTTCACCAAAAAATAATTTGGGTTCAGTAATTA
>CAYOPC010000039.1:0-4926 GCA_964405765.1 uncultured Gammaproteobacteria bacterium
TGGTAATTTTAGGTGAAAACAAAGCCATGGTTAATTGTCTTGGTTCCAAATCTTGCTCTCGGGCTGGCAAATGTTCTATTCAAAATATTTGGTCTCAAATTGAAACCAGTTGGCAAAAAGAATTAAAAAATATTAAACTTAGCCAGATCTGATCATTAACCTAGCTTTTCCGTTTCTTTTGCCGCTATCAAATATGACAACACCGACTCGGCTCCTTGATTTTTATTCACCCCTTCTTTCTCCAGTCCATCATAAACCCCGCCTGTCTCTTTATTAATCATATTAACTCCTAATATATTTTTACCCCCAAACCAGTCAAAAGCTTTCATTGCCAGTTCTTTATATTTTTTATTTTTGGTTATCTCATAAGCTAATCCATACACTTCCACCATCGACCCTGCCTCAATTGGTTGTTGTCCAAACATGGCTCTAAATCCGCTTTTGGTAAACCAACCATCGTTACCTGGAAATGAAAAACAGTCTTTTTTCTCATCAAAAATTAATTTTGTCAAAAAATTCAAAGATTCAATTGCCACCTCAAAGTATCTTTCTTTTTCAGTTTTTTGATAAGCCACTAGCATCGCCATTGGTAATCGTCCGTTATCATATGATATTTTCGGTTCAAACCATTTCCATTGATGATCTATTTCTTTATTGTATCTCTCTACCAATTTTTCTGCCAAAAAAATAATTTCATCAGTTCGGTAATACTGTAATCCTAAAATTGTTTGTGATATCGCCTTTATGTGCCAAGTAATATTTTTCTTTACTGGCAAATATATTTGATCAAACATTCGTCTTGCTTCCATCGACAATTCTTCCTCACTGTTAATAATTTCTCCCAATGCCGCTAAGGCTCGGCCACAATGTTCTCCGCCAATTTCAAAATCTTCTTTCCAGGTTAAATCATTGTTTAAATCATCATAAAAGCGATCATTTTTTAAAGCTAATTTCAAAAAATCAAAATAAATTTTTTTGACCTTTTTTAACTTTGGATTTTCATATCTTAAACAAAGTTGTAATCCTCTGGCATTATCATCCACACACCAGCCCTCATCATAATTTGGTTGGTCCAATCTACAATGTTCAATCAAGCCAACCTTATCTGTAATTTTTACTAAATAATCAATTTGTTTTTCGGTTTTTAATCTCATGTTTCTTGATAATTTCCGTAAAAAAATCTAGGTGTTGTAAAGCCACACTTGACCAAGTCATAAACCGTCCATATCGATAAGCTTTTTCCTGCATTTTTGTTTTTCTTTTTTCATTCCCCCAAATATTTATTACTGTCTTTGCTATTGAATCCGAATCTCTAAATGGGACAAAAATACCTCTTTTGTTAGCCAATATTTCATTTGCATAAAGATATTCAGTCGATATACATATTTTTCCTGCTCCCACCGCATAAGCTAAAGCCCCCGACGACGATTGCTGTTTATCCAAATATGGAGTGATATAAATATCAATTGCCTTTAACCATTCCACTAATTCTTCAATCGATAAATATCTATTTATAAACCTGACATTTTTTTCAATGCCTAATTTCTTAATTTTCCTTTTAAGACTATTTCTATATTTTTCTCCCTCATTTTTCAAAATATTCGGATGAGTTTGGCCAATTACCAAATACAAAACCTCTGGATATTTTTTAGCTATTTTAGCCACTGCTTCAATAGAATAATCAATTCCTTTTTGTTCAGACAACAAATTAATATTACCCAACACTATTCTCCCTTCAAGCTTTTTCTTATAAATGCTAGTTGAGCCATAAGCAATATCTGGAGTTCCGTGGGGAATCACGGCAATATCTTTTTGTTCCACCTTATACAGTTCAGATAATTTTCTGGCACTAAACTTTGTCATCACGGTCAAACCATCAACATATTTCACTAACTGAGTAAAAAGTTTTCCCCATTCATTACTTGGATCTTCTATCAAAGTGTGGCAAGTCATTACTTTAGGTTTTTCTACTGCTTTCAAAAAATCAAATAAATATTCACCACATTTACCCCCAAATATTCCAAATTCATGTTCCACTAAAACCACGTCGCAACTCGAATGGTTAATATAATCAGCCGCCTCTAAATATGATGCCTTATTATCAAATTCAATCCTGTATTTAACTTCCCAAGGAAAAACAATTTCTTCTTCTTTCTTGGCAATTACCATAATTTCAGCCAATGCTTTTGGATTAATCAGATTTATTGCACTCGTTACATCTTTAGTAAAAGTGGCAATGCCACATTTTTGAGGAATATATGTTGATACGCAAATTATTTTAATTGGTTTTCTTGTTTTCATTACTTTTTAAGTTCGTTTAATAATTTAGAAAGCGTCAATTTTCTCACCCCTATTCTTTTATCGGCTGCCCCATAAAAAATACTTAATTCATCTCCTTCAATTGAAGTCGCTGTTGGAAAAACTACATTATTAATCACTCCGTTCTTTTCCCAATCATTCTCAGGTGAAAACAGGGGATAAGGCAACCCCCCGATCACTTTTATCGGATTTTCTAAATCCAGTAAAGCTGCCGACGCATGATATATCTGACCCTTTTTAATGTCCGTTTCTACCGAATGATAAATTAACAACCACCCCTCATCTGTTTCAATCGGAACACAGCCTCCGCCTATATAGACGTTTTCATAATTATATTTAGGATCTAAAACCAAATAAGTTCCCAAATCTTTCAGATAATTTTTCCAAAATTCTTGGTTTAATTGATCAAAATCATCAAAATAACAAATTTGAATTCCTGGTAAAACTCGATGGATTAAAGCATATTTGCCGTTTATTTTTTTAGGGAATAACATCGCATCTTTTTCCCACAAATGAACCTTATCATTTTTATCCCTTCGAAATACTTTTTCATAATAAATATATTTCTCACCCACTCCCGAATCTCTGAAAATATCCTCAGCTTCATCATAAGAAATCTGTGGTGTAATTAAACCCATCTTTTTCCAGTTTTTTAAATCATTGCTCACCGCATAAGCCACCACTGCATTACTGCCATCATAGGCTGTATACAACATGTAGTACCTGCCGTCCAAAAAGGTAATTCTTGGGTCTTCCATCCCATGATTTTCGTAAATATATTCCGGTACTAACACCGGCTCATCAGCCCTGTAAATCACTTTCCCTTCTTTAATTTGGCAATATCCTATCGTTGAAAAATTACCCTTTCTCACTGCTCGATAAAACAAATGAATCACCCCGTCCACCTTAATAACTGCCGGATTTAAGACACCGTCATTTTCAAACTCCAATCCACTTCTGGACTCTAATATAATTTCACCACTGGTAACTTTAATCATAAAGGTAACTGAAATTATACCAATTTTTAGGCAAATAACAAATAAGATTCATTTGTCCCAAGAATTGGCATGATTATTTTATTTAATCATTTCCAAGGCTCTTTCTTTAAATTTATCCCCACCCCGGCTTCATAAAAATTTAATTTTAAAACCCAAAATATTTTTATTTCAGCTATACTGAACTCAGTTTATTTTTTAAATCTATATATGGAAACAGGTGCCGAATTTTCTCAACCCACAGAAAGAATTTCAGAGTTAAATCCAAACATAAGTATATTACTTAACCAGGCACTCAACACTGCCATTGGTGAATTTTCGCGATCTTACCAAGGTCCCGAAAATAAATCTTGGAATAGATATATGAATAATCTCGACACTCTCTGTACTTCCTTAGAAGATCCAGAAAATGAAGATTTTCAAGGCAACCGTTTTGTTGTTCGAGAACAAAGGTTGGATAAAGAATCAGACGTTTTTTACATTAAATTAGCCCCATTTAATAAAATTGACACTAATAAGCATACTAATCATGGTAGTCCAACTTTAGATCTCTCCAATGGTCCAGTTGATGAGTGTCAAATTGCTGTTCGACCCTATTGTAGTTACAAAGGTTCAAATCCTGAACCGCTTAAAACTATGTCCCAGATGGGTTATGATATAGATTTTTCTGTCAGAAACTTTTCTCTTCTAAGAGATGGAAAAATTTCTATTTCGGATAGATTGGCTGGTATCGGCGTTAAAGTTGCTTTAGATGGATCGGTCAAAGCCTACCTAAAAACCTATATTGCCACCGAAGACTTCATTTATAATCGACCGCCCGTAGATAGTGAAGACAATCAAAATACTCAAAAGGCAATTAAATATCTTTCAAATCTAGGTTTATCAGCTCCAATAGAAAAACTCAAAGTAACATCAGTGTCAAAATAGTCATTAAATGATTATTTTGACTCACCTTTTAAATTATGTGGATGTTGTCCCTGGTTTTATTCCAAAATATTCATCTATTTTTTGTGTTAGAATACTCCTTCAATTATGAAATCCAACCATCAAAAAATTAACTCAAGCTTGATTCATGTTCCTACTAATGGCAACACCCTGCTCGAACAAGCTATTGAAAATATTAACCATAATCAGGAAATTTTAACTCTTTGGAAAGTTATCAATGTTAATGCTGTCGACCGCCTAGGCATGAGTGATCATGGCCCGACTCATTTTCAAATTGTTTCGAACATTGCTGTTAAATTCGTCAGAATGTTAGTTGAAGCTGATATCGAAATGTCTATTACCAAAAACTACCAATTATCTTCCGAATATGCCGAATTAGTCGTTTTCCTCGGTAGCGTTTTACATGATTTAGGTATGACCATTAGTCGCAAAGACCACGAAACTTACAGTTTATTTTTAGCCGACAATTTACTTCACCAAATTATCGATTTTCTTCCCATCGACGAAAAAACCATTATTACTTCCGAAGTTTTACATTCCATCATTAGCCACCGCAGTGATGGTAAACCTCTCACTTTAGAAGCCGGCATCGTCCGCGTTGCCGATGCTCTCGATATGAGCGAAGGTCGGTCTCGCATTGTTTACCAGCTTGAAAAATTAGATATTT
>CAYOPC010000040.1:0-1348 GCA_964405765.1 uncultured Gammaproteobacteria bacterium
TTTTCGGGTTAGGGGAGCCACCTTAGAACTTTGGCCATCCTATACTGATTCATTTTTATCTCTCGAATTTCAGGACGATACTTTAATTAAAATTACCCAACGCCATCCTTTAACTGGCAAAGAAATTATCTTGGAAAAATTTAAACTTTTTCCGGCCAAACAATATGTTAGTGGTCATCAAGATTTAGATGAAATTTTTAAAAATATTCGTTCTGATTGTGCTAAGCAAGTTGAATTATTTAACTCTCAAAATAAAATTCTCGAAGCCCATCGAATTCAACAACGGGTTGAGTATGATTTGGAAATGCTTCAGGAAACTGGTTACATTAACGGTATTGAAAACTATTCAATTTATTTTGACAAAAACCGGCAACATGGTGATCCTCCATATACTTTAGTTGATTATTTCCGTCATTTATGGGGTGATAATTTTTTAACCGTGATTGACGAATCTCATGTCACTGTCCCTCAAATCGGTGGCATGCATGCCGGCGATGTGGCTCGGAAAAACAACTTAATTGATTTTGGCTTTCGTTTGCCCTCAGCTCTTGATAATCGTCCTCTCAAATTTACCGAATTTGAGCAACGCCTGGCTAAAGTTGTTTATGTTTCCGCCACCCCTTCAAAATATGAACTAGAAAAATCCAAAAGTCATATTGCCCAGCAAATTATTCGTCCAACTGGTTTAGTCGACCCTGAAATTAGTATTCGTTCTACTAAAAATCAAATTCCTAATTTAGTCGAAGAAATAAAATTTCGGGTTACCCAAAAAGAACGCACCTTAATCGTCACTCTTACCAAACGCATGGCTGAGGACTTGGCTGGTTATCTTTCTGATCCCACCAAAACTGGTTGTAATTTAAAAGTCGCTTATCTCCATTCTGATATTGATACTCTAGAAAGATCAAAAATATTAGATGACTTACGTTCCGGTAATTACGATGTTTTGGTTGGTATCAACTTATTACGTGAAGGTCTTGATTTACCCGAAGTCAGTTTAGTCGCTATTCTTGATGCCGATCAGCAAGGGTTTTTGCGGTCTCAGTCATCGCTCATTCAAATCATGGGTCGGGCTTCGCGTCACATTTCCGGTCAGGTTATTTTATATGCCGACTCCGTTTCCGATGCTATGGACGGGGCTATTCGTGAAGTTAATCGCCGTCGCAAAATTCAAATTAAATACAATCAGGATCACCATATTACCCCCAAATCAGTGGTAAAATCTATCCGTCCCCAAATTATTGACGATATTAAAAAAGAAGCCAAAACTAATTGGTCTAAAATCGATACTTCATCTTTAACTCCAACCCAACGTCAAAAACAAATTAAGGAACTCAAAAAACAAATG
>CAYOPC010000040.1:1448-4888 GCA_964405765.1 uncultured Gammaproteobacteria bacterium
CGGGAAAACAATTTAAAAAATGTTTCCTTTGAATTTCCTAAAAATAAAATGGTAATTTTTACCGGAGTTTCCGGCTCGGGTAAATCTTCTATGGCTTTTGACACTCTTTTTGCTGAAGGTCAGCGCCGTTACGTCGAAAGTTTGTCCAGTTATGCTCGCCAATTTTTAGGTAGTATGAAACGTCCTGAAGTTGACCTTATTGACGGTCTTTCTCCCTCTATTGCTATTAATCAAAAAGCTATCTCTCACAATCCTCGTTCTACTGTCGGTACCGTTACTGAAATTTATGACTATCTTCGGCTTCTTTTTGCTCGCATTGGCCATCCTCATTGTCCAGAGTGTGGTCGCGAAGTTTCTCCTCAAACCAGCCGTCAAATTGTCACTCAAATTTTAAATCTCGCTTCTTCTCACATTTCCGGTCAAAATCTTTATCGATTTTTAGTTTTATCTCCCATAGTTCGTGATAAAAAAGGCGATTTTAAAGGCTTAATCGAAAATCTTAAAAAACAAGGTTATAAATGGATTCGGGTTGACCATCAAATTATTGATTTGTATTCCGATTTTGGCCTTGCCAAAACCAATAAACATAATATTGACGTTGTTGTCGATCGGGTTTCTATTAGTAAAAATAATCTCAAAGATACCAAACAAATTTCTGATCGTTTAATCGACGATGTTGAACAGGCTATGAAATTAGCCAATGGTTTAGTGATTATTGCTCAGGTTTATGATTCAGGCTTTGATTTTCCCGAAAGCCCCAAAGATTTTTCCGATACTTTATTTTCGGAAAATTTTGCCTGTCCTAATTGTAATATCTCACTTCCCGAAATTGAACCCCGACTTTTTTCTTTCAATTCTCCTCAGGGTGCCTGTTCTGAATGTAAAGGTTTAGGTTCTAAATTCCAGGTTGATCGGTCTAAATTTCCCGAATGGCGCGCCAAAATGATGGAAAGTCGCTACTCTTCCGTCAGTTCCGATACTATTCGTGACGAATTGGAAAAATTCATGATTAAAACTGAATGTCTTTCTTGCCATGGAGCCCGTCTCAATCAGGATGCTCTTTCTATTCATATCTTAGGTCAAAACATTTATCAAATTACGCAACTTCCCATTGAAAAATTAAACACATGGTTAAATACCCTTGATTCTGTTTTAAACAGTGACAAAGAAAAAGAAATTGTTCTCCCTATCAAAAGGGAATTAACCGCCCGAATCGAATTTTTATTGGCTGTCGGTCTGGATTATCTTAGTCTTGATCGTGAAGCCGGCACTCTTTCCAGCGGTGAATCACAACGGATTCGTTTGGCCAGTCAAATTGGTACCGGTTTAACCGGTGTTCTTTATATTCTTGATGAACCGACAATTGGGCTTCATTCTCGTGATAACGACCGTCTTATTACTACTCTCAAAAAACTCAAAGATTTAGGTAATTCACTTGTGGTAGTTGAACACGATGAAGACGTCATTAAATCAGGTGATTACATTGTCGATTTTGGTCCCTATGCCGGCAAAAACGGTGGCGAAATAGTTGCCCAAGGTTCGTTGACAGATATCAAGCAAAGCAAGAATTCTTTAACCGGCAAATATTTATCCGGTAAATTAAAAATAAATTCACAAGAAAAGCATCTCCCCTCCATTTCTCAAGGGAGGGGATTAAGGGGTGGGTTTGATTCTAAGATCTCAATTAAGGGTTGTCGCCAATGGAATTTAAAAAATGTTAACGTTGATTTTCCTCTTAATAAATTAGTTTGTGTTACCGGCGTTTCCGGATCGGGTAAGTCAACTTTGGTTCATGATACTCTTTATGGCGGTGTTCGCAAAGCCATACTTGGTAGTTATTACGGTACTATTGGTAAATTTGATGAAATTACTGGAACTGAACACGTTTCTGACGTCTTATTAGTCGATCAATCTCCTATCGGCCGTACTCCCCGCAGCAATCCGGCTACCTACACTAAAATCTTTGATGATATCAGAAATTTAATGGCTCAAACCATCGAAGCTCAAATTCGCGGCTTTAATGCCAGCCGGTTTTCTTTTAATGTCAAAAATGGTCGTTGTCCGGTTTGCGAAGGTCAGGGTCAAATTAAAATTGAAATGCAGTTTTTACCCGATCTTTATGTCACTTGTGATGAATGTCATGGTACCAGATTTAAGGAAGAAACCTTGGAAGTCGAATATAAGGGTAAAAATATTGCTCAGATTCTTAAAATGACCATTGATGAAGCCGCCGAATTTTTCAAAAATATTCCCAAACTAAAAAGAATGTTAACCACTATTCAGGAAGTCGGCCTGGGTTATTTAGAATTAGGCCAGTCATCCAATACTTTATCGGGAGGGGAGTCTCAGCGTCTTAAAATCAGTCGGGAATTAGTCAAACGGGGCAATGGCAAAATGCTTTACGTTCTCGACGAACCCACCACCGGTCTTCATTTTTACGATGTCGATAAATTAATTACTGTTTTGCGCCAATTAGTTGATAATGGTAATACTGTCGTGGTCATCGAACATAATTTAGACATGATCAAAAATGCCGACTGGATTATCGATATGGGTCCCGAAGGTGGTGAGAAGGGTGGGGAATTAGTTGTTGCCGGCACTATCAAAGATGTTATCAATTGTCCCCGCAGCTACACCGGCCAATACCTAAAGAAAAATTTATCTGATTAGCTGAAAAACTGACAAACTGATAGGCTATTTACACTTCTCTCTGATTTCCATCGTCGTTCTCCAGCCGGTCTCCCATTTTTCCACCGGACAATATTCTTTAAATTGGTTTAACCAGCCCACATACAGATCTTTAGTTTCATAAATTAAAGCTATCTTTCCGTTTTTATTTTCTTTAGTTTTTTCATAAAACTCACTTTGAATTCTGAAATATTCCGGTACTTCGGTTAAACTATAAGAAACTTTATTGGGCATATAACCGTATTTCTTAACTCCGTACCACCAATACAAATATTGATTTGGATAATCATAAATTTCCGGCACATAATTGTAAGCCTCAAAACCATCTCCATTCATTTTTTCGTACACCCAATCAATATTTTTAATCAAATTAGCCAAATTTTTTGGATCATCACTCTGTTTCTGATATACAAATTGCCACTGATCTGAGGCTGTCAACCATATATTTCTTAGCAAAAATATAGCCACCAACAAAGTCACCCAATTTTTAAATTTATTTATATTTACTAATCCTATTCCTATCACAAAACAATACCAAACCCTTAAACTCTCCAAGTACCAAGTCTTTAATTCGTGATGATATATGGCCACATAAAACCCAAAAGCAAAAACCAAAAACGATAAAAAATAAACTCCTATTCTGCGGTATTTTTTATATACTAAAATCAAAATTATCGTTAAAACTAATACCCCTAACCCCCAACCATACGGGGCAATAAACTGTCCTTCAAAAAAACTTTTGATTGTTGTCA
>CAYOPC010000041.1:0-4743 GCA_964405765.1 uncultured Gammaproteobacteria bacterium
GACCTTAATTAAATTATTAATTATTATTTTTTGCTACTAGCTAATAACTACTAGCTAATTAACTAATATATGTCAAACAAAATCATCGGAATCGATCTTGGTACTACTAACTCCTGCGTTGCTGTTATGGAAGGCGGTAGCCCCAAAGTCATTATCAGTGCCGAAGGACGCAACACTATTCCTTCAATCGTTGAACCGGTCAAAAATTTGGTTGGTGATCTGGCCAAACGTCAAATGGTTCTTAATTCTCAAAATACTGTTTACAGTATCAAAAGATTAATGGGGCGCCGAATTGACGATCCGGAAGTTAAAAAAACCCAAACTGTCGCTCCGTACAAAATTGTTGCTGGTAAAGACAAAATGGCCGCCGTTGAAATTAATGGCAAAGTTTATACCCCCCAGGAAATTTCTGCCATGATTTTGCAAAAAGCCAAAGCTGATGCTGAAAAATATTTGGGCGAAAAAGTTACTGATGCCGTTATTACTGTTCCGGCTTACTTCGACGATTCTCAACGTCAGGCTACCAAACAAGCCGGTGAAATTGCCGGTCTCAATGTCCAGCGCATTGTCAACGAGCCAACAGCTGCTGCTTTAGCCTATGGTATGGACAAAAAATCTAACGAACTTATCGCTGTTTATGATTTGGGTGGCGGTACTTTCGACATTTCCATTCTGGAAATCGGTGATGGTATTTTTGAAGTTAAATCTACCAATGGCGATACTTTCCTTGGCGGTGACGATTTTGATCAAAAAATTATCACCTGGATTGTTGACGATTTCCAAAAACAAAATGGAGTCAATTTAGCCAAAGACCCCCAGGCTTTGCAGCGTGTCCGTGAAGCTGCTGAAAAAGCCAAAATCGAATTATCCAGTGCTGCTGAAACTGAAATAAATTTACCTTTCATTACTCAAAAAGACGGCAATCCTCTTCATTTGACCAAAAAATTAACTCGTTCCGAGTTGGAAAAGTTAGTCGATGATTTAATCCAAAAAACTATTACTCCGGTTGAAAAAGCCCTTAAAGATGCCGGTGTTACCAAATCTGACATTAAAGAAGTTATTATGGTCGGTGGTATGACTCGTATGCCCAAGGTCCAGGAAGTTGTCAAAAATTTCTTTGGTAAAGATCTTAATAACACTGTTAACCCGGACGAAGTTGTGGCTATCGGTGCTGCTGTTCAGGGAGCCGTTTTAACCGGTGAAGTTAAAGACATTGTTCTTCTCGACGTTACCCCATTAACTTTCGGTATCGAAACTGCCGGTGGTGTCCGCACTCCTTTAATCGAAAGAAATACTACCGTACCTACCAAAAAATCTCAGGTATTTACTACCTATTCCGACAATCAGCCTCAGGTAGAAATTAATGTCTTACAGGGTGAACGACCCATGGCCATTGATAACAAATCATTAGGTCGCTTTATTCTCGATGGTATTCCGCCCTCTCCTCGCGGAGTTCCTCAAATTGAAGTAACTTTCGATATTGATAGCAACGGTATTCTCTCGGTTTCTGCCAAAGATAAAGGTACCGGCAAAGAACAACGCATTACTATTCAAAATGCTACCAATCTCAAAGATGAAGAGATTGAACAAATGAAAAAAGATGCCGAAGCTCATGCTCAGGAAGACGAAGACAAACGCCTTCTTGCCGAAAGCCGAAATAAACTTGACGGCACCATCTTTTCCGGTGAAAAAACTCTCAAAGACTTTGCCGACAAAGTTAAGCCGGAAGACAAAACCAAAATTGAAGATAAAATTAAGGAAGCCAAAGAGATTTTAACTAAATCTGACGCCAAAATTGACGATCTTAACAAAGCTTCTGAAGATTTAGGTCAAATTCTTCAAACTGTTGGTGCTGCTATTTATCAGCAAGAACAATCCGGTCAACCGGGCCAACCTGGTCCTGAAGCTGAAACCACTGAGCCAAAATCAGATGATAAAGCCAAAGATACTAAAGAAGCCGAAGAAGGCGAAGTAGTACAATAAAATTTTTATAGTAGAGACGTTCTGCAGAACGTCTCTACTAATTATTGATGCTAGAATATTCGAATGAAAAAAGATTTTTACGAAGTTTTAGGAGTTAATAAAAGTGCCTCCAAAGACGAAATCAAAAGTGCCTATCGTAAAGCTGCCTTAAAATATCATCCTGATCGCAATAAGGCCGCTGATGCCGAAGACAAATTTAAAGAAATTAATGAAGCTTACGAAGTCTTAAGCAACGACCAAAAAAAATCTGCTTACGATCAATTTGGTCATGCTGCTTTTAATCCAAATACTGGCGGTTTTGGCGGTCATACCTACACTCAACAAAATGGTCCGTTCAATTTTACTTACACCCAAAGTGGCGGCAATGTTGGTGGTGCCGATTTTGATTTTGGTGGTTTTAGTAATCCTTTCGATATTTTTGAACAATTCTTCGGCGGCGGCTTTAGTCGAACCAGGCAAAGCAAACGCCTGGAAACTTACAAAATCAGCCTTTCTTTTTTAGAAGCTGCCAATGGTTGTCAAAAGGAAGTTAACATTGATGGTAAAAGCAAAACTATTAAAATTCCCGCTGGCGTCGATGATGGTCAACGAATTCGTTTCAAAGAATTTATTCTCTATATTGATGTTTTGCCCGACAAAATTTTCAAACGTGAAGGCAATGATGTTTTTATTACTGTCAACCTAAGGATTTCTCAAGCAGCCTTAGGTACCAATATCGAAATCCCTACTCTTACCAGTGAATCACTCAAAGTTAAAGTTAAAGCCGGGACTCAGCCAAATACTTTAATTCGTCTCAGAGGTAAAGGCATTAAAGACGTTAATGGTTATAGCTATGGCGATCTCTATATTCGTCTTATGGTAGAAATTCCTACCCACCTTAATTTCCGTCAAAAAGAACTCATCCGCCAACTTGATTTGTAAAAGGCAGTGACTTAATTTATTCTTAAACCAGTATTACTTAAATTGTTTAATGAATAGATTAATCAAAAATGGTTTCTCTCAAACATTTGTTTTAATAGGGATGTTTTTGGTGGTTCTTTGTTTACCTTTAGCCACTAACTTGGTTAAACAAAGTCAAGATGATCGAAGTCGGGCTGAGGAATCAAGTAGTTCTCAAATAAGTTTTAAGATTAGTTTCACTGGAGTTAAACCATCATCAAGTTGTTTAAGTTCATTGAGTCAGGTCAAAGTGGAACTAGCTAATAAACCCACCAATGTCTCTCAATCAGAGATTAAGGCTTTAATAACTCCAGTCTCTAATGAAACTAATGCCCAAGGTGATCAAGTCTTTCTGGTCTCTCATCTCGTCTTAGATTCTAAATTCAATAATGTTAATAACTTTAATTACCTCAGAGTTAAAGGACCAAGTCATCTGGCTTCAAGAATGTGTTTAAACAACCAAACAACTAAGTTAGATGAGATAACTACCTGTGAGATTAATCTGACAAACACTAATACCACTACTTACAATTTCTCTAACTACTCCTTAACCCCTGGAGACATTAATCAAGATGGCATAATTAACTCTTCTGACTATTCCATCATTAAAAACAATTTCAATTCAAACACCATCAACTGTAACCAAACCGGTGACCTTAATTATGATGGCATAGTTAACTCTCTGGATGCTTCATTACTTAAAGAATCATTATCCAGACAAGAGGAAGGGGAGATAGGCAGTCAGGTAACCACGATTATTACACCAACTAAGACACCGACACCAACAGGGACAGTTATTCCAACTGAGACACCAGATTCTGCTCTTTATTCACCTATCATTCCCAGTTCTTATA
This sequence comes from uncultured Gammaproteobacteria bacterium, assembly GCA_964405765.1. GTDB lineage: Bacteria > Patescibacteriota > Microgenomatia > UBA12405 > UBA12405 > WARW01. The sequence continues at coordinate 3,777 of CAYOPC010000041.1, forward strand.
ATAAGCGTGGCCTAAGCGATACACTTAAAGTTTGGTGGCTTAAAAAAAGTAATTATGATTTAGTTTATGTTTGGGCCAAAGAACCTTATAAACAACTTCATACCTATTCTTCATCTAATTACGGCAAAAAATACGATAAAATGGCCAATATTATGAATAATGCTCTTAAGAAAGTTATCGATCCGGCAAAAATTACCATGGCTTGGAATTTATGTGCTAGCACATACTATGGTAATGGCGTTGGCGCTAATGAATTTAGTTCCTATATCAACGATGGGTTAATTATCCAAGAAGGGGTAATTCTTCGTGAAGATTATACTAGCAACAAAACAAGGATGTCTTTTGTCGGCATTGATAATCAAAATAATCTCAATTATTACAAAGACAGTAAAAGTCTCGATATCAATACTCGAAAAGCCAACTATGAAGCCGCAAAAAACAGCGGGACTTTAAATACTTTAGAAATTTTTCCCGGCGGAGTTTTACTTAAGGATGGCAAAATTAATAATACTAGTACCACTACCAACAGCTACCAAGGTTTCTGTCAAGTCAATAAAAATAATTTTGTTTATGTGGTTACTGAAGAAGATAATCGAAGTTCTATTTCTTTAAAAAGTTTAGCTAATATTTTAAAAAACTTAGGTTGTAAAGACGGTTTTAGGTTAGATGGTGGTGGTTCTACTACTCTATGGTTCAAACCTGCCAATGCCAGTAAGTGGACAAAACTTCGGGGAGATGGTTCACGTCATCTGATGTGGAATATATTTTATTGGACAGAATTATAATACTAAACCTCTTTATTGACTAAGATATCCATTCATGTTTGACTTAACCACGTAGATTAGTTTATGGCCAAGAAAAAAGATATTTTAATTTTGCTGGGTATGTTTTTGGCAGCTATCTCTTTACCTCTAGCCACCAGGTTAGTCTCTCAACCTCAGGATGACAGGAGTCAGGCAGCAGAAGC
>CAYOPC010000042.1:0-4678 GCA_964405765.1 uncultured Gammaproteobacteria bacterium
ACCTTGGAATTTTATACTTAATTTGATTTTATTTCCAGTAGCTAAAAATTTTTTAGCTTTATCAACTCGGATTTGGTAGTCATTTTGGCCTATATTTGGGCTCATTTTTATTTCTTTGAGTTCTCCACCTTTGATACCGCGTTTTTCTGATTGAATTTTTTTGGCTTCTTGGTATTTAAATTTAGAAAAACTAATGAGTTTAATGACAGGGGGAATAGCGTTGCCATTAATTTCGATTAAATCAAGACCAGTGTCAAATGACATAGTTCTGGCCTGAGACAGGGGCATAACACCAATTTGTTTACCTTGATCGTCTAAAAGTCTGATTTCGGGTGCAGTAATATACTGATTAATTTTATAGAATTTGTGGTTGGTGTTTTTATTTTTAAAGCTACTCAAGTGAGAATTAATTTTTAATTATTGATTATTTTATCAAATTTAAGGCTTTTTTTGCAATCTGGTCTTTAATCTGGTTGATGAAATCATTTAAGGGTATAACACCTAAATCCTGACCATCGCGTTGACGGACAGAAATAGTATTGTTTTCCTCTTCCCTAGCACCAACAATGACCATATAAGGGATTTTTTCGCCGGCAGCATTACGAATTTTGTTTTGCATAGTCTCGGCTTTGTCGTCAATTTCGACTCTGATGTCGTTTTGTTGAAGGGCTTCTTTTATTTTTTGGGCATAATTGGCTTGTTTGTCGGTAATAGGGATAATTTTGACCTGGACCGGAGAAAGCCAAGTTGGGAAAGAACCGGCAAATTGTTCAATTAAAATACCAATGAATCTTTCCAGGGAACCGTAAATAACACGGTGGATAACGACCGGAGTCTTTTCTTTACCGTCGGCGTCGGTGTATTTTAGGTTGAAACGACGGGGTAGTTGGAAATCAAGTTGAATAGTACCTGTTTGCCATTCACGACCCATAGTGTCTTTCATCATAATATCGAGCTTGGGACCATAAAAAGCACCTTCGCCTTTGCCAATAAAATAATCAATATCTTTATCTTTCATGATTTCTTCCAGATCTTTTTCAGCTTTATCCCAAGTTTCTACATCTCCCATAAAATCATTTGGTCTAGTGCCGAGACGAATCCTAAAGTCAATTCCAAAAATGGAATAGAAAAGTTTGGCAATATCTAGAATGTTTTCATATTCGGATTTAATTTGGCTTTCAGTGACAAAAATATGGGCATCGTCTTGTTCAAATTTTTGGACTCGTAATAAGCCATTTAACTCACCGGATTTTTCATGGCGGTGAAGAGCATCGCAATCGGATAATCTAAGTGGAAGTTCGCGGTAACTATGTTTAGTTTGACTAAAAATAGTCATAGCGTTAGGACAGTTCATGGGTTTAAGGCAATAGATACCATCTTCACCCATGTCGCAAATAAACATGTTTTCCTGGTAATGGTCCCAGTGTCCCGAAGTTTCATAGAGTTTTTTCTTGTTTAAGAGCGGGGTAATAGTTTCTTGATAGCCTCTTTTTTGATGTTCCTGACGCCAAAATTTAAGTAGTTCGTTAATTATAGTAGTGCCTTTTGGTAACCAATAAGGCATTCCCGGGGCGGTTTCGTCCAGGAAAAATAAACCTAGCTGTGGTCCTATTTTGCGGTGATCGCGTTTTTTGGCTTCTTCAATATTGTTGAGGTATTCGTCTAATTCTTTTTGAGATTCGAAAGCGGTGCCGTAAATACGGGTAAGCATTTGGTTTTTCTCATCTCCATGCCAGTAAGCTCCGGCAATCGAAAGTAATTTGAAGGCATTGATTTTTCCGGTGCTGGTTACATGAGGGCCGGCGCAGAGATCAACAAATTCGTCACCGGTTTGGTAAATAGTAATAATTTCTCCCCGATTCTGAATAGAATTGAGCCATTCCATTTTGTAGGGGTTAGAATTAAACATTTTTTTGGCTTGGTCAAGACTAATTTCTTTCCTAACTATAGTTAAGTCTTGTTTGATGATTTTGGCCATTTCAGTTTCGATTTTAGAAAAATCTTCATCACTGATTTTAAAATCGGCGATGGGTTCAAAGTCGAAATAAAAACCGTCATCAGTGGCTGGTCCCATAGCCATAATGAATTTGTCGGGATAAAGGCGCTGCATGGCTTGAGTAAGAACGTGCTCAGTAGAATGACGAATTTGAGATAATTTTGATTGGTTTTCTGAAGACATATTTTTAATTGAAAGTGGAAAATTTAAAGTATAAAGATCTTATTTATTTTAACAGGAAAAATGAGTTAAGAGGCCCAAAGAGAGCAGAATGAATTGGCCCTGTTTGGGCTAAGTAGTTGATGACCGGTAAAAACAAAAAAGACATTTCATTTGGTGGTGGAAGTATAACATAAGGATGGTGAGGTAGAATTAAATTATGTTTAAAAAGTTTTGGCAACAAAATTGGCTGTTGCTGATGATAATATTTTTGGGAGTGGGGGTGAGATTAAAAGATTTTTGGGTGATACCCATAGACGCTCATCCAATGAGACAGACAGATACTGAGTGTGTGGCTTATTTTATTTATAGCGGTCAGGCGAGTTTTTTAAAGCCTAAATCTTGTTTGATGCGGCCGGTTTCAAACACGGAGGGGTATTTTTTCCTGGAAATGCCGTTTTATGAAGGGCTGATTGCTTTAGGTTATAAGGTTTTTGGGGTTTATCCATGGGTGGCCAGATTAATTAATCTGGTTTTGTATGTGTTGGGGTCGGTAGCTTTGTTTAGTTTTATGAAGGATTGGTGGAATAAAAAAGTGGCTTGGTTTAGTGTATTTATTTTTAGTTGTGTGCCGGGGAGTATATTTTTTGTGGGGCATGCAATTCACCCTGATGCCTTGGCGGTGAGTTTTATTTTAATTTCTTTATTTTTTGGCTGGAAGTATGCCAAAAAAGGAAGGGTAATGGATTTATTTTTGAGTGGAATATTTTTGGGTATAAGTGTGGCCAGCCGACCGTTTGGATTAATTTGTTTGCCGGTTTTGGGGTATTTTTTGTTTTTGAAAAAGAGGCGATGGAGAGATTATTTGATAATGGTGGTTTTGTCGATTGGGTTTTATGGTTGGTGGTGGTGGAGAACCAGGTCGTTGGGGATTGATATGAGTTGGGAAAATTGGGTGATAAATGGCAGAGAAAAGTTGTTGGTTTGGGAAAATTTAAAAAATTTGATTTGGAAAAATGTAATTGGGGAAACGATGGGTAAGGTGGTGAGTTTGTTGGCCGGAATTGGATTAATAGTTGGAGTGATTAGAAAAGAAAAGAAAATGGTACCGTTAATTTTGTGGTTATTGGGGATAATAGTTTATTGGTTAATGGTACCGAATGGAAATTTGGTCCATCAATATTATGCAGATGTTTATATTCCATTAGTGGTGATTTTGGCGGGAATTGGATGTGAATGGATTGGAAATAAGAGTATTTTTTGGATTTTATTAATTGTCCCGTTGGTAATTTATAACGGGGTTAGAACAAGTAATTATCATTTTGATACTAGGGGTAATGAAGGGGCGATTGAGATTGCTGAAGAAATTAAAAGAACTATTCCTGAGGATAAAAAAATAATTTATTTGGCTAAGGATGATTCTATTCCACTGTCTTTGTCTCATAGGCAAGGTTGGATGTTGGGTGAGTGGCCGACGGACGTGGCGGTGCATATTTGGGCGTTTATGGAGATGAGGAATTATAAATTTGATTATATTGTAGAGCCGAAGGATAGGATGGATATTACTACGGACGAATGGAATATCATTAAGTTGAATTATCCGTTGGTGAGGGCTGGGGACAAAATAAATATTTATGGGTATCGGTAAGAATTAAAACCCTCACGAAAGTACTTTGCAGTACCACACTGACGTGTGCGTGAGGGTTTATAGTAGGTCGTTGAAGGATGCAGCGGTATCATGTATTAGATTACCCGTAGTATGGGTGGTTTTTCCTCTGGCTTTTTGTTAGGTATCCTGTTGTTGTATTTGGTAGCTTCTTCGAAGCCTTCGCAGAAGCCCCGCTTGTAAATTTGGTTCCGCTCGTTGAGAAACCTCCTCTCAAATCTCTTTTTGATTTTAGTTACCGTCGGTTGGTCGGCAGCGGTTTGGCCGGCGATCAGAAGAACGATGTGTCGACCGGTGACAGCAGCTCTGCTGGCAAGAGCCAAGAGAAACGCTTGTTCCCAGGTTATTGACTCGCCAATCTTGCTCCAGAGGGTGGCAGTTACGGCCCAGGAGATGGCAAAGAGAAACATGTTGATCAGGATTTTGCTTAACCTGGTTTTTCGATACTTCGGGTCAACGAAAGAGGTGAAGTGGAGGTTGACTAAGATCAACGGGATAAGGAACCAGACATTGTTCCCGTTGATGTAGTCAGTTGAGAAAGTTACCTCCGAGGCCAGGAACAGCACCAACCAAATGGTTATTGGCAATATGTAGACTAGCCAGAGAGTGAACAACCAACCAGAGAAATCCCCAAGAAGCATCTTAGTTCTTCTTGACATTTTGTAGCCCTCCTTGTTTTCTCTATTTTTTTATAGAATCCCAGCCGAGGATAAATAAAGATCCTCAATTGGGATTCTATAAAGCCCCTTCAACTTGTTAAAGGACGATAAACTTAATTTTTGGTGCAAAACCATAATTAGGTCTACACTTTAAGTGTATCAAAAAAGAGGTAAATTGTCAATGTTATAGGATAATAA
>CAYOPC010000043.1:0-4458 GCA_964405765.1 uncultured Gammaproteobacteria bacterium
CAAGATTTGGAACCAAGACAATTAACCATGGCTTTGTTTTCACCTAAAATTACCAACAAATCATAAAAACTTTTTTGTTGCCAATTTGGGGCCAATTTGTAACCACCGCTTTTGCCTTCTTGAGAAATAATTAATCCCCCATTAGCCAAAGAGGTAGCTAATTTAGATAAAAAACTGTAGGGTAAAAATAATTTTTCGGCGGCATCTTTGAGGGAAATGGTAGTGTCGGGATTTTTGGCTAAGTAAGAGATAAAAACAATGCTGTACTCGACTTTTTTGGGAATGGTGATCATAAATTATTTAAGGAATTTTTAATTTTTTTGATGGCTTCCAGACCAATATAAGCACAACGTTTGCGAACGCTGCTGAGTTCAATACCAATTTCCTTTTCAATTTCGGCACCACTCATTTGTTGAACATCAATTATTTTTTTGCCTTTGATCATATCCATTAAAATATCGGTAGCCGCCACCGAAATGGCACAACCACTGCCCTGGAATTTGGCGTCGCTAATGATCCCTTTTTCAACTTCGAGCCAGATTTTGATTTTGTCACCGCAAAGAGCATTGACTTCTTCGACCTGAATACCACCTTTGATAGAACCTAAGTTGTTAGGATTTTTGTAGCGATCAAGAATAATTTCTTTGTATAAATCGTCCATTTCAGGAAAAAATTTTAATGGTGTAATTTAAACTTTCGATTAATTTATCAATATCTTTGGGGGTATTGTAAATTCCCAGGCTAACCCGGGTAGTGCCGGTATTAAAACCAAAAAGATGGTGAAGGGGCATGGCACAATGAAAACCAGTGCGGACAGCAATGTTGAATTTTTGGGAAATAATGTCACCAATGTCGTGAGGGGCGGGTGATTTTGGTTTAGTAAGGGCAAAAGAAATTACCCCTAAACGCGGGTTATTATTACCGGGACCAAGAATTTTTAGATGAGAAATAGAGTTTAATTTTTGAAAAAGATAATCAGTTAAATCCTGTTCGTGTTGGATAATTTTATGCCAACCAATTTTTTGGATAAATTTTATGGCTTGAGAGAGAGCAATGGCTTGGGCAATCGGCGGAGTGCCAGGTTCGTAACAATTGGGGGGATTATCTAAAACAGTTTTATGCCAAAAAACTTCTTTGATAGCTCCCCCACCAAAAGTAGTTGGCGACATGGAAGAATAAATTTTTTGGTTGACATAAAGAACTCCAATACCGGTGGGACCATAAAGTTTATGGCCGGAAAAAGCGTAAAAATCGACGCCAAGCGATTTAACATCAACCGGAAAATGAGCTACACTTTGGGCACCATCGACTAAAACTAAGGTTTGAGGATTAAGTTTTTTGATAGCCTGAACTATTTTTTTGACCGGATTAATCGTACCTAAAACATTACTGACATGAGTTAGAGCGACAATTTTAGTCTTGGGGGTAATTAATTTTGAAAGTGATTTAAGATTCAGTAAAAAATCTGAAGTAACCGGAATGTATTTTAGTTTGGCTTTTTTGGCTAAAGCAAGTTGCTGCCAAGGAACTAAATTAGAATGATGCTCCGTTTGAGTAATAACAATTTCATCACCCGATTTGATATTTTGTTGTCCCCAACATTGGGCAACTAAATTGATAGAGGCAGTAGTGCCGGAAGTAAAAATAATTTCTTCGGAGTCAGCATGAATAAAATCGGCGATAATTTGGCGAGATTGGTCGTATGATTCTGAAGCTTTTCCCGAAATTTGATATAGACCGCGGTGAATGTTGGCGGAATATTGGGTGTAATATTCCATTTCTGATAAAACAACCGAGGCGGGTTTGAGACTGGTAGCGGCACTATCGAAGTAAACTAAGTCGGGATTATTTTGAAAAATAGGAAAATTATTTTTCATAAATTTAGGCCAGAAAGGATTTAATAATTAAGTCTAGAGCAGATTTATGAGAAAAACCACGGGACATAAGATAAAAAAGTTGATTAGAATCGACCGGGCCAATTGACGAGGCGTGAGAGGCTTGGACTTGGTCATTACTAATTTCTAATTCGGGAACAGAAACGGCTTGACTATTATCACCAATTAACAAAACAGAATGTTTGAGAAAAGCTTGAGTATTAAGGGATTTTTGGTTAATACGAATCAGACCTTTGAGGGTAAGATGACCACCGGGCATAACCACGGCTTTGATAAAAGTATTGCCGACGGTATTAGGAGCGGTAAATTCCATAATAGTTTCTAGATTAACGGTTTGGCCGGATTTAACCAAAATATTTTTGGTGAAAGTTTGAATATCATGAGGTTGGTTGAGAATCTGGTAATATTTCATGCGATACTACCTTCCATTTGTAAATTGATGAGACGATTGAGTTCAAGACTATATTCCAGGGGCAATTCTTTAACTATTGGTTCAACAAAACCGTTAACAATCATAGCTTCGGCTTCGGTTTGGGAAAAACCCCGAGACATAAGATAAAAAAGTTGATCTTCGCCAATTTTGCTAACAGTAGCTTCGTGTTCAATAAAGGCTGAACTTTCGGAATTTTTGTTAGTAGGATAAGTATCGGAATGAGAATTTTTATCTAAAATAAGGGCATCACAAACAACTTTGGAACGGGCATTGGTAGCGCCTTGACTAATATAAACCGTGCCCCGGTAGCTACTGTGACCACCGTGAAGGCTGATGGACTTGGAAACAATCCGACTGGTGGTGTTAGGAGCTAAATGAATGGCTTTGGCACCGGCATCAAGATGTTGAATGCCAGAGGCAACGGCAATAGATAAAACTTCGGCATGAGCACCCTTACCGGCTAAAATATTGCTAGGATATTTCATGGTGATTTTACTGCCAAGATTGCCGTCGACCCATTCCATAACACCATGAGCGTCGACTTGAGCCCGTTTGGTAACTAAATTGTAGACATTGGTCGACCAATTTTGAATGGTGGTATAGCGAACCCGGGCATTGGCTTTGACAAAAACTTCGACAACAGCAGCATGAAGCGAATCGGTGGAATAAATCGGGGCGGTACAACCTTCGATATAATGAACAAAAGAACCTTCGTCAGCGATAATTAAAGTCCGTTCGAATTGGCCCATTTTTTGGCTATTAATACGGAAATAAGTTTGGAGTGGCAGATCGACATGAACATTTTTGGGGACGTAAATAAAGGAGCCGCCAGACCAAACGGCACTATTTAAAGAAGCAAATTTATTATCGTCGGGGGGGACAATTTTGCCAAAATGTTGCCAAACTAATTTGGGATATTTTTTGAGGGCTTCGTCCATACCGCAAAAAATTACACCTTGTTTTTTAAGCTTGTTCATTAATGAACCATAAATAATTTCGGATTCGTACTGGGCTTTGACACCACCTAAAAACTCCTTTTCGGCCTGAGGAATGCCAAGTTTGTCGTAAGTATTTTTGATTTCTAACGGTACTTTGTCCCAAGTATGACCTTCCTTGTCGGTAGGTTTGAGGTAATAAAAAATATCAGCAAAATTGATGCCGGAAAGATCGGGGCCCCAAGCGGGCAGAGGTTGGTCAACAAAATATTGAAAGGCGCGGAGGCGAAAATTAAACATTTTATCGTCTTCGTGTTTGAGGAGGGAAATAATTTTGACAATATCCTGGCTAATCCCCGGTTGAGTTTTGAAGACAGAAATTTCTGGCGAAGAAAAGCCGTATTCATAGGCTGATTTTTTGTAAGAGGTTTGGGGCATAGTTAGTTAGTAAAACCATTAGTTTCAATTTTTTGAATAAGATTGGGGCCGCCGGAAGATTTGATAATCCCCTTTTCCAAAATTAAAACCCGATTTGGGGGGAGGTAATCTAAAATTCGGTGATAATGAGTGATAATTAAAATTCCGATATTAAAATCATCGGCCAATTTTTTGATCCGAAGAGAGATGGTTTTGAGAGCATCAATATCGAGGCCGGAATCAATTTCGTCTAAAATGAGGTACTTGGGAGCAGAAACCAGCATTTGGAGAACTTCCATTTTTTTGCGTTCGCCGCCAGAGAAACCGTCATTAAACTGACGATCAAGAAGCTCGTTTTTGATACCTAAATTGTCAGCTTCAAAAGATAACCAACTACGAAATTCAGAAAGTGATAATTTTTGATCTGGATGAAATTTTTTGAAAATTTGCCAAAGAAAACTTTTGACGTTTAACCCCGGAATAGCCACCGGAGACTGGTTGGCTAAAAAAATACCTAAATTGGCTCGTCGGTCGGGAGAAAATTTAGTAATATCCTTTTTATCTAAATTTATTTTACCCGAGGTAATTTGGTAATTTGGATGACCGGCAAGAGTCAGAGCAATGGTGGATTTGCCGCTACCGTTTGGCCCCATAAGAGCGATAATTTCCCCTGATTTGAGGTCAAAAGTGATGTCCTTTAGGATGGGTTTTTTATCGACGGAAACAGAAAGATTTTTTAGTTGAATCATACTCAGACTATTTTAGTATGAGTTAGAAA
>CAYOPC010000044.1:0-4283 GCA_964405765.1 uncultured Gammaproteobacteria bacterium
ATTAAAAACTATAACTATACCTATTTCAAAAATAATTACTTAATCAAATGGGGCGTTGGAACAACCGTAGCCGTGTCGGGAGACCAACCTCAACTTTGGTCAGAGATTAACGGTCTAAGCGGTATTATTATGGTCAACGGCAACTTAACTATAGATGAAAATATAAGTAGTAATGATTTTAAAGTTGTTGTGGTTTCAGGGGATATTATTATTGATGCTCAAGTTAGTCAGGTTAAAGCGGTTCTTGTGGCTCCCCGGATTATTGCCAGCGGTCAATCTGACCAACAGTTAATTATTACCGGGAGTCTTTATGCCACCAATTCAGTTACCTTAAATCGTAGCTTTATCAACAAACCGGACAATAATCAAACACCGGCGGTCAGAGTCGATTACGATCCCAGTATCATTTTTAAGATGCCTAAGGAAATAGCGAAAAAAATAACACAGTGGAGGTTGGAGTAAAATTAGTTAGTAATAATTAATAATTAAGAATTAATAATTTAAAAAATGATTAGACAAGTAAAAAATAGGATTAGAGAGAAAGGACCCGCACAAAAGCTGCGCATTAGGGCGGGCGGGCAGGTGGTGTTGATGGTTTTGCTGGCTTCAGCCTTAATATTAACTTTGGGTTTGTCGGCTTCCAGGATTACTACTACCGAGACACGGATTGATACAGACCAGGAGCTTTTAAAGCAGGCTTTTAATATGGCCGAGTCAGGAATAGATTATTACATGGTCACCGGAGAAACCAATTATGAGACTGATGGTGGCAGTGGAGCGGCTGACTTGAAGGTGAGCGGTTTAGGGAATGATAAAATTTTAGGTTTCAATAGTATGGTATTGGTGGGTAATTATGAGTATTTTTGGTTGGTTGATCATGAGAGTGACGGTGATGTGGGAAGGGATTATTATTCGAGTAAGGTAAATGCAATTGATATTTGCGGTTCAAATAATAAGGTAACTTCGTTTAAGGTGGATTATTTTTATTTGACTGGGGGAAATTATAAGGTAGAGAGAAAAGTGATAGACACGGGGTCTGACGGTTGCATAGCTGGGTTTGATATTGCCGAGGGTGGAAATCGGAGCTCTCTTTTATTAACTGTGATGCCGATTGAGACTCCGAATAAAATAGAATTGAAAGGGCGGGAAAATTTTCCGATTCAAGGAGAGCAAATTTCGGCAACTGGTAAAGTTGAAGGAGTTAATAATACAGTGACAGTTTTGAATAGATATAGTGTAGATACTTTTTTGACTGAGGCAGTGGTTTCTGGGGGTAACGTGTCGTCTAAATAGTTGTTATACTTAAAACATGAGTGGTGTTTTAGGAGTTGACATAGGTCAAACATCAATAAAGTTAGTGGTAATTGACGGGGAGTCTCCCGGGGTATTTTCTTTGGAAAATATAGGAGAATCCAAGATTTCTTTTGAAGGGAGTAATGAAAAAGATAGGTCTAAATATTTTGCCGGGGTAACATCGAGTTTAAAATCGTTAATGGGTGATTTGAAGATAAGATCAAAACAGGTGGTGGCGAGTTTACCTGAGAGTGAAGTGATAAGTCGGTTAGTTCGTCTGCCACCAATGAAAGAATCTGAGATTATGGATGCTTTAAGGTTTGAGGCAGAGACGTTTGTCCCCTACCCTTTGGATGAAGTGTCAATAGATTATGAAGTTATTGAAAAAGACGATGCAGGAAGATTGTCAATTTTTGTGATTGCGGCCAGAAATGATTTAATTCAATCGTATGTGAAATTATTTAAATCTTTGGGTCTGGAGTTGATTGCTCTGGAGTCTCCGTCGGTGGCTTACAGAAGGATGATTAAAAATGGTATTAAGACGGTGGAGAGGGTGATTGTTTTGGATTTGGGGGAAAAATATACGGATATTTTTAATATTAATAAGAGTAATGTCTATTTTGCCAGATCGATTCCAATTGGAGGTGAATCTTTGACAAGGGCGGTGTCATTAGGTTTGGGTTTGGATGTTAATTCGGCTGAAGAATATAAAAAGGCTTATGGAATAAAAGAAACCGAATTGGAGGGGAAAATTAGGGCGGCGACATTACCGGTGTTTAACAGTATTACCGATGAAGTGAGAAAAGCGATGGCTTTGTTTTCTGAAGATAATGGAGGTAAGTCGGTGGAATTGTTAATTTTGTCTGGAGGAGGGGCAAATTTGCCCGGTATGGCCGAAGAATTAACTAAACTTTTGGGGGTCGAAGTACAAGTAGCTCAACCCTTTATTAATATAGATGTATCAAAAGTAACTATTCCTTTTAATTTAAACATTGAGGGTTGTCGTTTTGGACTGGCCGTGGGTTTATCATTAAGGGGGTTGGTATGAGTTTGAATTTATTACCGTCTGAGGCTAAGTTTCAAGCCCAGAGGATGCGTATAAAAAAGATAGCAAATACTTCTTTGTGGATAATTGGTGGAGTATGGTTTTTGTTGCTAATAATTTCTTTTGGATTGAGTTTCTTTTTGAGTTGGAAGTTGAAGCAGCTTGATAAAAGATATCAAACAAAATTTAATGATTATAAGTCGAGAGTAGATGAAATAACTTTGACTCAGAAGATTAAGTATCAAGCGAAAATAGTAGCTAAAGTCCTGGATAGTAGGTTTGAATATGGGAAGTCAATGACTTTGGTTAATAATGTTTTTTCAGATAAAGTGAGAGTAGATGATATTAAGCTGGGTGATGATCGTAGTTTTGAAGTTAACGGTGGATCGGTTGATGGAGAGGCAATTAATGAGATTGAAAGTAAAGTAAACGAGATTAATAACGGTTTAGTTGAAGGTTTTTCGTCAGCTGATATTGCCAGTATTGAGCTTAGTCCGACTAAAGGTTGGTTATTTAAAGTTAAGTTATATTTGGATTAATTTTATGGATAAAAGTTTTTTTAAATTACCAGATAAAGTTTTTGGAATTAATATTTCGTTTTTAAAGCTTTTTGTAGTTCCATTTTTGGTTTTGGTCGGATTTATAATTAGTTTTAATTTGGTGATAAGGCCGCGGTTTGCTAGTTTAGCTGAAGTGAATAAATCAATTAGTAATGTGAATGAACAAATTAGTTTGACTACCCAAAAGATAAATTATTTGACCACTGTAGATCAGGAACAGATTAAAAATGATGTCAGTTTTTTGGAGAGTGCGGTATTACAGGAAAAAAATTCTTATTTTTTGGTAGGGATAATTAGAAATGTGGCCGATCAATATGATTTTGTGATAAATAGTTTTTCGATTAGTTCAATAGAGTTAAAAGATAACAATACTTTGAAAGTGGCAGATAAGGATGTAGCGGTGAAATTGCCTTTGGAAGTTAGTTTGTCGGGTCCGAGTGAAAAAAGAGTGGAGTTAATGACGGCTTTGGAAAATACGTTACCAATTCTTTTTATAGATAATTTGAATATCTCTAATGCCGGTAATTTTTCGACTTTGGATATGACAATTTCATCTTATTATATTGCCGAAAAAAGTGATTTGGTTTTGGGGAATTTAAGCTTGGCAGATTTGATCCCAACCGAAGAAGAAAATGGTTTACTTAAAACCATCAGTAGTTTTAATAAAATAACAGGTGAAGGCTTATCTTTATCAATTGGTGAGACTGGTTTATTCGTGAAATATGAGAGAGATAATCCGTTTAGTCTCTGATTTTGACGATGAATTTTTCTTGAGGGAAAGAAATGTTGAGAATGGTTCTGATTGATTTAATTATTTTACCTTCCTTACCGATGATTTTGCCGATAATTTCTTTTGGAGCGATGATTTCTATAATATTTATTTCCCCTTCGAGGTGTTCTTCAAGAGTGATATTATCCTCTTTTTGAGTGATTGAATTGAGGATGTATTCTAAGGTTTCTTTAACGGTTTTCATTTTAGTAATTAGTAAATAGTAATTAGTAAATAGCTATTCAGTTTTGGGTTCTTCTTCGGCCTTAATTTCTTCTTTGACTTCTTCGGATTTAACTTCTTCGACTTTAGCTTTCTTTTCAGCTTTTGATTCTTCGGATTTGGTTGTCTCTGCCGTTTTAATGTTTTTGATTTTTTTAGGATATTTGCCTGGGTTTAAAAGTTTGTCGACACCTTCGGTAATCTGAGCACCTTTCTTTTGCCAATCAGCCATGAGTTCTTGGTTAATTTTGAGGGTTTTGGTTTGAGGAGTGTAGAAACCTAAATCAGCAATAAATTTACCGTCAGACTTACTACGGTCTTCGGCGACAACAATGCGGTAAGTAATTTGGTGTTTTTTACCGCGGGGTAAAAGTTTAATTTTGATCATAATGTA
>CAYOPC010000045.1:0-4162 GCA_964405765.1 uncultured Gammaproteobacteria bacterium
TTAATTTTTAACGCTATAAAAAAGAAATGCAGTTAATTTTTTATTAGACATTAGACATTAGAAATTAGACATTTATAATTAATTTATGCCCCCTCTCACTCCAGACCAAATCAACAAACTAAAAGCCCTTGGTATCAAGGTTAATAATATTGACAAAAATCATCACCTCTCCCCTCTATCAAGGGGAGATGTCGAACAAAGTGAGACAGAGGGGTTTTGTCCTAATTTTAGAAATTCGAAATTAGACATTAGACATTCTTCTAACATTTTTCCTCTCCTCTCCATCTCCGGCCTCACTCTTCTTTCCCTTTCCGGTCTGATTTTATTCAAAAATAAAGACCAGGCCGACACCACTAAAATAACTAATACAAACACTACTTCACCTGAAACTTCTGTATCACCAACCCAAGTACCTAAATCTATCCAACATTATCTTTTAACCTCACAACAATTCTTTACCCAGGCTAGTCAAAATCAGAGTGTCGATGCCCTCAACCAATCTATCATTGCCGCCACCGAAGCCATCAAAGAGTTTCCTAATGACTATCGCGGCTACTATCAGCGTGGTCGTATCTACCAAAGTATTCTTGCCTCTAAACCGGAACTTTCTAATCAAGTTATCGCCGACCTTTCTCAAGCCCAAAAACTTCAACCTACCAATGCCGAAATCACCCGCAGTCTGGCCTCTGCTTACGCCATCAAAGGCGACGCTCAAAACACCATTAATTACTTATCTCAAACCATCGCTCTCGAACCCACCAAAGCCCAAAATTTTTATGATTTAGCCAAAATCCAGCAACAAGTCGGATTTCTGACTCAAGCCGTCGAAACCTACGACAAACTTCTCACCCTCTTATCCGATCCCACCCAAAAAACTCAAGTTCAATCTGAAAAAACCGAAATCGAAAAAATTATCGCTCAAAACCCTCGTCTCACCGAAACTTCAGTGAAGGCAGATCCCAACACCACTAACCCCATTCCCACCATTAATTTACCTTCATCCCTCGACAGCCCCACTATTCAAGCCTCAGCTGGCAGTGGCCTAATCGTTGCTGCTCCCGAAAAACTCGATCAAATCGAAATCTCCAACCTCACCGGTTCCAATTCTCTTTCCGGCACCGGCACTCTCACTTCCGGTCAAAAAGAAATTACTCTCACCAACTCCCAAGTTACTTCTACTTCACAAGTCTATGTCTCCATTATCAGTGGTGGCAAAAATCAAAATCTCCAGGTTCTTTCCAAATCCGACGGTTCTTTTATTGCCGGCCTCGACTCACCTATTTCCGAAAATATCGAGTTCAAGTGGTGGATCATTAATTAGCTCATCAGCCTATCAGCTATTCAGCTATTCAGAATTTTTAACAAAGTTAATAAAGCTAGAAAGCATTTTGCTAACTTCAATGGTTTTATTACTTAATTCCTGGTATTCTGAATTGGAAATATAACCTAAATCTCTTGATAAAAGTAAATGATATTTAGTTTCAGCACAGGAACCTTTGGAAACATAAAGAAATTGAATAAATTCATTTTTGGTTTTTCTTTCATTACCTTCAACAATGTTGGTTGGAATAGAACTTGATGATCTTTTGATTTGATCAACCAAAGAAAATTTTTCTTCTGTTGGAAATTTTTTAATAATTTTATAAATATCTAAAACTAATTGATGAGATTTTTGCCAAACCTTAAGATGCTCAAATTTATTATCAGCCATACCTTATTCTATCTGAAAATCTGACAAGCTGATAGGCTGATGAGCTGACAGGCTAAAATCACTCCGCCGGAGTGATTTGTGGTTCCAAATTCTCAGCCGGTACATTCACTTGTTCTTCAACGCCTTCAGTTGGTAATGGCTGTGGAGTTGTCAAAGGCTCAGTTGATTTTTGATTATTAGAATCAGGCTGAGTTTGTTGCTGCACCTCTTGTTGCTTTTGTTGCTCCTGATATTTTTTAATTGCCTCTTCCAACTCTTTCTTCCATCCAGTCAACTCTTCATCAGCTTTACTATAATCATCACTATCAGGAGAAACCAATTTCAATGCCTGATCCAATCTGGAAACTGCCTCTTGCAATTTATTCTGTTGTTTCGCCGCATAAGCCCAGTTGTACCAGGCATTAGCATAGTCACTCTTATCCTTAACCGCATCTTCAAAATACCTCTCTGCCGACGCATAATCACCGGCTCCATAAGCAATTGACCCTAATTCCATGTTAATTGACGGATTAACCGGATCCAATATGGCCGCCTGTTGGTACGATTGAACCGACCAGTCCAACGAATTATCTATCACTCCTACCAACGATTTATAAATCGAACCCAAATTCGACCAATAAGCTGATACTTTATTGTCTAAACTCACCGCCGCCTGACCTTCCCTGACTGCCTGTTGTATTAATGTTGACGCCTTTTCTCTATCCTCAGTCGATAAATCTTTAGCTTCACTTGAACTTAATATCGTTTTTGCCAAAGCCAAATTTGTCTGTGAATAAACTGCTCTATAATCAGCCAAATTAGGATTCATGGTTATTGCCTTTATTTGCATATTATAAACTCCCGTCCCGTCATTTTTAGCTGCTGCCAACAAAGACTCTTTCCAATAATAATCACCCAACATTACCCTCCCCATTTTATAACCACTCAAACCGGAGACTACCACCACTACCACCATTACCAAATAAGGCATAATATTTATCCTTTTCTCTCCCACTGGCAAAATCATTTTTGCCTCTTTAAGCTCTCCTCCAGTCATTGCCAATATCCAAAATAATAAAAATACATTCAAATAAATTGGCGGCAATATTAACACCAATAAACCCACCCCCATCATCAAAAAATTACCTTCCTTCCTTTTTTTCCATCCCAAAACTACCATTGTTAAAATAATTACCAAGCCCACTATCCCCAACTCGCTCCACCAATTTAACAATCCGATTGATGAAACCCCAAAACTGCTGGCCCAATAAGGCATCGCATTAAAACTAACTGGCCTGAAGTTAGAAAAAGCCTCAATAAAATTACCCAAACCTACCCCAAAAATAGGGTTATTTTTTAAGGTCTCTGCCACAATCACCCAAGCACTGGTACCATCCAAATACACCCAACCCTGTTTAATTATTTTATAAATATCCAAAAACAACATTAGTCCAAAAAATGCTACCCCAATCGCTTCC
This sequence comes from uncultured Gammaproteobacteria bacterium, assembly GCA_964405765.1. Lineage (GTDB taxonomy): Bacteria > Patescibacteriota > Microgenomatia > UBA12405 > UBA12405 > WARW01. The sequence continues at coordinate 3,169 of CAYOPC010000045.1, forward strand.
TTAAAATAAACATTAAAATCAACTTTATCTTTAAGCTTTTTTACCAAAGCTTTAACCCAACCCAACACTACCACCAAAAATAATACTACCTCCGACAACAAAGAACCGGTAATTGACCAATTTTCACTAATTGACACCACCGGATTCTCTTCTGGCCACGACCAGGGTAATTTTGATGTCGGTATCAAAAAAGCTACCAATGAAGTTAATGCCACTACTACTGCCGAAACCGACAAAAACATCATCTGCTTCTTCAATTCTTCCTTCGACCTAACCTGCAACCACAAGAAAAACCAAATCACCAAACCCACCAAACCTCCAACCCCCATCGCCGACGTCGCCGATCTAGCCTGACCTCCGACTGTCATTTTCAAAAATGACACCACCGACCAAACCAACAAAATCAATATCCACCACCCCCATTTACTATATTTCACTTCTACTTTCTTATCTGTTATTAAACTCACCCCCCACAAAACCAAACCCAACACCCCACTCAGCAACACCAAACCACTCTTTCCCAACCCAAACGAATCATAAACCATCGGCAAAAAGAAAAACGGCACCAACAATAAAATTACTCTAGTATAAATTTTCAAAACTTTAGTCATATAATCAGACTAACAAAAACCAAAAATTTAGACAACTCACCAAAATCCATTTTCCCCGCATTATCTCTTCGCCAATACAAACCCACCCTCCGAAATTTCGGAGACATCCCTCAAAAAGGGAGGCTAAAAATTACCATTAAGCCAGCTTAAGCTCCCCTTCTTTAAGGGGAGGTGTCGAGTGAAACGAGACAGAAGGGTTTGATTGCAAAAAAAATCCGGCATTAACCAGATCCAAAAACTTTCCCCTTCTAATGTCTTTATTAGAAATTAGAAATTAGAAATTAGAAATTAGAAATTTTACTTTAGTACTGCCAATGGATTCAAATGGCCACTCGGACCGATCACTTCAAAATGCAAATGAGTTCCCGTTGACCTTCCCGTCG
>CAYOPC010000046.1:0-3919 GCA_964405765.1 uncultured Gammaproteobacteria bacterium
CTTCACCAAAATATTTTTTATATTTTTCCAAACCATCAGCCAAACTTCTTCCACCTTGTACCATAGCCAAAGCATGGTCCAATATCTCATACATCAAACCACTTCTATTTGTTTGATTTTTTAATAAAGAAAGTGCATCTGTCAAAGGCAAACCGGAATTCATCATTGTCGATAACTGACGAGTAAAAGTGGAAATCTGTTTCAAATTAATCCGGCTAAAAACATTCTTATATAACTCTCCTAACCGAGTCTGCTTTACCTCATCAATAGAAATCGGTACCAAACCACCATCTTTAATCGAACCTAAAACTTCACTCTTATCATGAAGGTCTGCCACCCCCTTAATTAGTTTTCCGTTCCAATCTCTAGCCTTATAAATAAATTTCATAAATAATTATTTTCTTAATTTAGTTTGGAAATCAACCACATTATTAACATAATTCATCGCTACTTCTTCTCTGACCACACCCTTTTTAACCAACGCCGCCAAAGAGGCATCCATACTAATCATCCCTACATTAGCATTAGTTTGGATCACATTATCCAACATAAAAGTTTTCCCCTCACGAATTACATTTCTTACTGCTGAATTTACCATCAGGATTTCACAAGCCGGTACCCTGCCACCGGAAACCGCCGGCAATAACCTCTGCGAAACTATCCCTGTCAATACCGATGCTAATTGTATTTTTACCTGACCTTTAGACTCATCCGGAAAAACATCCACAATTCTATCAATCGTCTGTGCTGCTGAATTAGTATGCAACACTGAAAACACCAAATGGCCGGTTTCCGCTATTGTTAAAGCCGACTGAATTGATTCCAAATCCCGCATTTCACCCACAAAAACCACATTCGGATCCTGGCGCAAACAAGACCTCAAGGCCATTCTAAAATCATTAGTGTCTCCTCCCAATTCTCTCTGAGAAATGATCGATTTATCCGGCTTAATCAAATATTCCACCGGATCTTCAATTGTTACGATATGGGCATTTCTGGTCTTATTAACCTCATTCAATAAAGAAGCAATAGTTGTCGATTTTCCATGTCCGGTCGGTCCTGTTACTAAAACAAATCCTTGTTTATACTCCAAAAAACCCCTCAAAGATTGAGGCAACCCCAGTTCATCAAAAGAAGGTATGTCCGGAGATATAATTCTCAAAGCACAAGCCAATGTCTCTTTTTGCCAATAAACATTAGCCCTGAACCTCGCCTCTACTGCATCAAACGAAAAATCAAGTTCCTTATTAGTTTTAACAAAAACTTTCTGTTCTTCTGTTAATAAAGACAAAACCATTTCATCATTCAAATCATCATCAACCTTCAACCAATTTGGCGCTGTTATCAACTCCCCATCAATCCTGATTTTTGGAGGAACTCCATGCATCAAATGAATGTCAGATGCCTTATTTGCTAATGCTAAAGTCAGAAGTTCTTTTAATTTTGTATGCATTTTTATTTTAAATTTGTATTTTGTTTTACTAAGATCTAAGATCTCTCATCTACAATCTAATACTGTGCCACTCTCACTACTTCATCCAAAGTCGTCACTCCCTCCAAAACCTTAACATAACCATCCTGTTTCATCGTCAACATTCCCTCATCCATCGCTTGTTTTTGAATTTCCGAAGCTGCTGCTTTCTCAATCACTAGTTTAGATATCTTTTCCGAAATTGGCATTACCTCATAAATAGCAACTCTCCCCATATAACCAGTATTATTACACTTTTCACAACCCACCACTTTAGGAATCATCATTTTTTTACCCTCTTTTTTATATTTATCTTCAATCAAATCATATATCGGACCCAATGTTACCTTTATTTCCTTCTCTTCATCCGGTGTCATTTCTACCTGGCCTATGCAATCCTTACACACCCGTCTCAATACTCGCTGACCAACCACACAATTTAACGAAGACACCAACAAAAACGGCTCCGCTCCCATATCCAACAACCTTGGTGGCACCCCGGAAGCATCATTTGTATGTAAAGTCGAGAAAACCAAATGACCCGTCAAAGCCGCATTAATTGCCAAATCAGCCGTTTCCGCATCACGAACTTCTCCCACCATTATTATATTGGGGTCCTGACGCAAAAAAGATCTTAATGCCGAAGCAAACGTCAAACCTGCTTGAACATTCACTTGCACCTGATTCACCCCTTTCATTTGATATTCCACCGGATCCTCAATCGTCACCACATTCACCTTAGAAGTTGACACTACATCAAGAACCGAATATAAAGTTGTTGTTTTACCTGATCCGGTTGGACCACAGACAATAATAATTCCATGAGGTCTTTGAATTGAGTTCATTAAATTTTTCAAGGCCAAACCCCTCAAACCCAAATCCGGCAACGTCGGCACTTTTTGTGACTTTTTAAGTAAACGCATCACCACTTTTTCCCCATAAGTTGTTGGCAAAGTTGATACCCGCAAATCTACATCATTTCCATCGGCCGAAAAGAAAAACCTTCCATCCTGAGGCACTCTCTTCTCATCGATTTTTAAATCAGACAAAATTTTAATTCTCGACACCACCGCGTCATGGACATTTCTCGGTAATAAATATTTCTCTTGTAAAATACCGTCAATCCGATATCTGATTCTGACATTATCCTCTTGCGGTTCAATATGAACATCTGAAGCCCTCGATTTAATTGCATATTCCAAAATAGTCGACACAATTTTTGCCACCGGAGCCTCTATGGCCACTTTTTCCTGGGCTTTTTTCATTCCTTCTTCATCTACTTTTCTTTCATCCAAAGCCTTATTTACCTCCGAAGTTATACTTTTTTCTCTAATGTATTTTTCCTTTATAAAATTCGTTACTTGTTTTTCTGTCGACATGGCCGCACTTATCTTCAGGCTGGTCTTCTTTTCCAAAAACTCCAAAGTTTCCAAATCCAAAGGATTTACCATTGTCACAAATAAAGTTTTTGTCTTCGTATCTAGCCGATAGGGGACTATATTATATTTTTGCGCCACACTCTCTGGCACCAAACTTAACGCTTCCGGAGAAAAAGCGGTATTGTCCAAATCTACAAAGGGAACTTTTAAAAATTTTGCCTTGGCTTTAACTAAATCTTCATCACCAAGCAATCTCATCGACTTAATTATGTCTTCTTCCGACTCTCCGGTTTTTAATTGACGCAAATTAATTTCTTCAAAAACCTCATCTTTAATCAAACCCTCATCTTTTAAAACTTCCCGCAAATTTTTGTAAGTTTTTGAGTTAAAATCATTCATAACACTACATTCATAGTACATTTTTTTAATCATCAAATCAATCAAAAATGAATCTTTTTCCTTCAACTTTAATCATTTCCTCAAGCAAAGACCAAATTGATCAAAAAATTAACCAAATTTGCAATTTTCTTAAAAACAAACTTAATCCTAATAATCCGGATATTTTTATTATCAATCAACAAACCGGCTGGACTATTGAATTAACCCGGTCCATCAAAAATTTCCTCTCCAAAAAACCCTTCAATCATTCAAATAAAATTGTCATTATTTACGACTCCCATCAACTCAATTCTGAATCTCAAAACGCTCTTCTAAAAACCCTAGAAGACCCCGGAGAAAATAATTACTTTATCATCACTACATCCAAGCCATCAAAACTTTTACCAACTATTATTTCCCGCTGTCAAACTATTAAATTAAAAAACGATTTCCCTCAATGTCCCAACGGTGAATGTCTAATCTTTACCCATAACCTAAAAAAAGACTTAAGTCTTAGCGAATCACTTTCCAAAGACAAAACTCAAGTATTACCATTGCTCGAAAAACAGCTCAAAACCTACCATGCACTTTTAAAAACTAACCCCTCAGTGGAAAATTCTAAAACTATCCAAAAAATTCTTAAATCCATTCAAATGATCGAAGCCAACGTCGACCCCCGCTCCGCCCTGGA
>CAYOPC010000047.1:0-3746 GCA_964405765.1 uncultured Gammaproteobacteria bacterium
GCTGGCTTTGGTTTAATCTTGTGATGTCAGTTTTTCATTTGAAATATAGACCACAGAAATTATCAGACTTGGATTTGGCTGATGTGGCTGAAAAATTAAAAAAATATTTATCGTCAAAAGAGATGCCTCAATCATTTCTTTTTGCGGGGCCTAAAGGAGCAGGGAAAACATCAGCGGCCAGAATTTTGGCCAAGGTAATTAATTGTAATGATAAAAAAGACGGTGAGGCTTGTGATAGTTGTGATAGTTGTAAGGAGATTTTGGCAGGCAGGTCAATGGATATTATAGAAATGGATGCGGCGTCGAACCGGGGAATTGAGGATGTGAGAAATTTGAAGGAGAAGGCTTATTTGTCACCAAGTAAATTAAAGTATAAGGTGTTTATAATTGATGAGGTTCATATGTTAACTAAGGACGCTTTTAATGCGTTGTTGAAGTTAATAGAGGAGCCGCCGAGACATACTATATTTATTTTGTGCACAACTGATGCGGAAAAAATTCCGGATACGGTTTTGTCGAGACTGGTGAGGGTTGATTTTAGAAAAGGGGGGAAGGCTGAGCTGAGAAGATCGTTGGAGAAAATTGTTGTGGGTGAAGGGGTAAAAGTTGAAACAGAAGCAATTAATTTTATTTTAGATAAAAGTGATGGAAGTTTTAGGAATTTACAGCGGAGTTTTAATGAATTAATTTTATCTTTAGGTAAGGAATTATCTCTAGAGCAGGTGGAGGAATTTTATTCCAAAAAAAGCGGCAGCTATACCGAGGAGGATTTGGAAAAAGATTTAATTAAAAAAGATGTTAAGAGAATTTTGGAAAAATTGGAAAAAATGGCTGATGATGGGGTAGATCTGGTGGCTTTTAGAGAAAGTTTATTAAACTATTTTCAAAAGAAAATGTTGGCTCATTTTAATATTGGACAAGGTATTTCTAAAATGAGCTTGAGGGATTTAGAAAGTTGGATAAATCTATTAATTAGAGCGGCGAAACAAGAGAAGGAGACTGAAGTTGACCAACTACCGTTAGAATTAGCAGTAATTGATTTTTTGGGTGATGTAAATGGTGGGGAAAATGAAGTTGAAGTTAAGGAAATTTTGGTAGAGACAGAAAAAAAAACGGAAAGGGAGAGCGTTAAAGAAGGTAAGATTAAGGGAAAAGAGGATAAGAATGGATTAAAGGTAGAGGAGGAGAGAGTGGTAACAATGGAAATTACCGATTTGAATTTGGATAAAGTAGTTGAATCTTGGGGAAATATTTTGATGACAGTTAAACCGTTTAATCATTCGGTAGAGGCTTTTTTGAGAGCAGCCAGACCGGTAAAGTTGGAGGGGAGAAAATTAACGTTGGAAGTGTTTTATCCGTTTCACAAAGACAGATTGGAGGAGGCCCGAAATAGGAAGATTGTAGAAGATGGGGTATTTAAAGTGTTGGGGGTAGAGTTGGCTTTTGAGTGTGTTTTGGGAAAAAGTAAAAAAGAACCTTTAGTGATTCAAAATGATACTCCAATAGAAAGAGTAAGTGAGCATTTAATAGAGGGGGAAAAAGAAGATAAAAAGGATTTGTATGATGTGGCCAAGGATATATTTGGTTGAATGTCTAATTTCTAATGTCTAATTTCTAAGATATAATGAGTGTAAATTATTTTTTAAACTAAATTAATTATGTTTGATAAAGCAAAAATGTTAGCTCAGGCTTATAAGTTGAAGAAAGCGGTGGAAGCGGAGACAGTGGAGGTGGAAGAGAACGGGATTAAGGTAATTGTCAGCGGTGATCAAAGAGTAAAGTTTTTATCAGTAAACGGAATGGAGAATAAGGTTTTAGTGGAAGCGATTAATAAGGCAATGAAAAAATCACAGGAAACTGCAGCTAAAAGAATGAAAGATATGGGAGGATTGGAAGGACTATTTTAAAATTTCTAATGTCTAATTTCTAATATCTAAAATGGCGGATTTTCCCAAGGCGATTAAAAATTTGATTGAGGCTTTTGAACGGTTGCCAGGTATTGGCCCGAAAGGAGCAACAAGATTGGTTTTTTATTTGCTTAATACGCCAAAGGCTTATGTAAATGATTTGGCCGGGGCGTTGGTAAAGATGAAGGATGAGACTAAAATTTGTCAGGTGTGTTTTTCGGTAAGTGAACAAGAAATTTGTTCAATATGTAATAATTCTGAGAGAATTCATTGGCAAATTTGTGTAGTGGAAAGAGCGATAGATGTAATGGCAATTGAGAATATGGGTGGGTTTAAAGGTGTTTATCATGTGTTGGGTGGAGTAATTAATCCGCTTGATCATGTGGGGCCGGATGATTTGAAAATTGATGAGTTAGTAGATAGAGTAAAAAAAGAGTTGAATGGGGGGGATAAATGTTTGGAAGTAATTTTAGCCACTAATCCGACTATGGAAGGGGAGGCGACAGCCTTGTATATTAAGAAGAAGCTGGAGGGATTGAAGATAAAGATATCGAGGATTGGGAGCGGGTTGCCAATTGGGGCGGACCTGGAATATGCTGATCAGGCGACGCTTTGTCGGGCGCTGGACGGACGGAGAGATATCTAGATTGTTAGTTTTTCAGCTAGTCAGCTATTCAGATTTTTTTGTTATTAACGATGTTAAAATTGGTTTATGGGAGATAAGCAAATAATAAAAGGGGTGGTAAAAGGTTGGGGTCAATTGGGGGCGGAGACGCTGGAGAAAGCCAAGGAAGAAGGCGGAAGGATTTTGGAGGGAGTGATTAGCGGTGAAGAATTGTTGGGTTTAGGCAGAACGATGAGTGACAGCGAGCTGGAATTTAAAAAAGAAGAAGAAAGGAGAAAAAGTGAGGAAGAAGCGGCAAAATTGCGGCGGGAGATGGGGCCGGGGAGAAAATTGGAAGAAGAAATGACCCAACTGAGGCGTCAGGAACAAAGAGACGAAGAGGAAAAAGAAAAATATTATGAAAGAGAGAAACAACAAAGAGAGGCAGAGAGGCAGAGACAAGAGTCGGAGTATAGTGATTTAATGATGGAGTCGAGTAATCCGGCAAAACAAAAAAAGAGTCGCGGCAGTGCTTTTGTTCAAAAGAAGAAGAAACAACAACCAACTCAATCTCAAATGTCGCAAACACAGGAATTTAAGGGTAAATTAGACTAATTGACAGGTAATATGTACATAATGTACACTTAGTTATATGACGATAACCGTTAATGCCACTAAGGCCAGGCAAAATTTTTTTGATATTTTGTCAGCAGCTAAAAATAAAAAGCAGATAACTAAAATTAAACTGGATGGGGTGGTGGTGGCTAAAATTGTTCCGGAAGAAGAAAAGAAGTTTGATTGGGATGCTTATGAAAAGAGAGCGGCTCAGGCAGTGAAAAGATTAAGAAAGAAAAATTGGGATGATGTTGTAGATTTTGTGGAGAATAGAACTGATTTAAGGAGATATAAAGGATGGTAAATGTAGCCGTAGACAGTTCATTGTTAATTGAAGAAGTTAGACTTGGTTCAGTTTTTTGGAAAAATTTAAAGTCTAGGGCTAGAAATAACGAAATTCGGTTAATATCTTCAGTAGTAGTTTTGACTGAATTGTGGGCTAGTACTTCGATGAATAATAAAAAAGATTTTATAGATATGGAAAAAATAATTGAAATAATTAGTTTTGTTGATTTAAACCAGAAATTATCCAAAATGGCTGGAGAGATATTCAGAAATTATGAAATTAAAGGGTTTGATGCGATAATAGCGGCGACAGCGATGGAGTGCGGAGCCGAGTT
>CAYOPC010000048.1:0-3734 GCA_964405765.1 uncultured Gammaproteobacteria bacterium
GACAACATCCAATTCCGCAGCAAATATCATCCTACGAATTTAAATTAGTGGGAGAGATGACGCTGAAACAATTTTTGAAGGCGGCGGCAGGAATAATTTTAGCGATTTTAATCAATTCGACTAAAATAGTGGTTTTAATCAAATGGCCATTGATGTTGATGGCTGGTGGAACTGGTTTACTTTTGGCTTTTGTGCCGTTTGAAGATAGACCATTAGAGATATGGGTTAAAGCATTTATTAAATCTATTTATTCACCAACTATTTATACTTACAAAAAGAAAAATGATGAAAATTGGCTGGATTTGGATTTTACTAAATTAAATAAGGAAAGTGCTGATGATGTAGAAAAACCAATAAAAAATGAAAATTTGTTTGTGGTAGGAGAAGAAATAAGGGATGGATCTAAGTCGTTTGTGATTAGAGAAAAAAGTAAATTTGATAAAGATGTGGCTTTGGCCAGACAAAAATTAAGTGAAGAAGTAATGATAGAAGAAGAGGAAGAAAGGGAAAATAAAAGTTCATTGATAGACAAAGATAAAACATCTCCAATGGCAGTAGTAAGAAGTGTAAGTAAAAATCAAGATGAAGCAAAAAATAAAACAGTCGATGAAGAAGTGGCAACTGGTAGCTGGGAAACCAAAAAAGTTGATCTTAATTTAAAAAGAGAAAAGTTGGAAGCAACAGGAAAAGCGGTTTTTGGAACAATACCGATGCCAGACAGACCAGATATTGCTAATGTAATTGTAGGAATGGCAACCAGCTCTGAGGGGAAAATTGTTGACGGAGTGATTGTAGAAATACAGGACGAACACGGAATCCCAACTAGAGTAATTAAAACTAATTCCCTGGGGCAATTTAAGATATCAACCCCATTGGCAAACGGAAGATATTTAATAATTGCCGAAAAAGAGGGTTATAATTTTGATAGAGTTAATGTAGATTTAACTGGTAAAATAATTGATCCAATCAGAATAATTGCTCATAATTAGTCTATTATTAAACTATGACAACAGATCCACTTAAAATTGCCATAAAGGGGACAACTCAAGATCATTTGCCGATTGAGGATATTGTTGGTGGAATAGCCATTCTGAAAGATGGATCAGCAGCGGTAATTATGCAAATTTCTTCAGTTAATTTTGATTTGTTGTCGGAGAAAGAACAGTCAGCTTTAGTTTCGGCTTATGGAGGGATTTTAAATTCACTTAATTTTCCAATTCAAATAGTAATTAAATCGAGTACGAAGGATGTTGGGGCTTATCTGAAAAATTTGACTGAAGCAGAAAATAAACAAGTTAATAAATTACTTAAGGAAAGAATTAGGAGTTATCGAAAGTTTATAGAAGATACGGTAAAAAAGAATGATGTGTTGTCTAAATCTTTCTATGCGGTAGTTAAGTTTTCCTCTTTGGAGTTGGGATTAAAAAATGCAGGAAAGCAAACCTTATTGGGCTTAATTAAAAAACCCGGAGAAAATGGATTACCCTATCCGAAGGAATATATTTTGGAAAAGGCTAAGGCGAGTTTGGAGCCTAAAAGGGATCATTTGATCAGGCTTTTTTCCAGATTGGGTTTAGAGATAAAACAATTAACAAATAAGGAAACTATCGAACTGTTTTATAAAATATATAACGAGGAAGTGGCAACCAACCAAAAATTACAAACGGTTAATTATGAAAACCCATTAGTGACTACTAAGTAAAATGAAAATATTAGATAAATTAACCAAAAAGAAAAATACTGATCAAACACGACAAATTTATGATGCTCAAAATATTAATCAGGAAGATAAGAAGATTTTTACCGAGGGCCTGGTGTCGACTAAAGATGTAATAGCTCCGGCATCGTTAGAGGTGGATTTTAACAACATCAGAATTGGACAAAAATATTATAGGACTTTGTTTGTGGCTTCTTACCCAAGGTTTGTAGGGATAAATTGGTTGTCATCTTTGATTAATTTCGATGCAACACTGAGCATTTCGATGTACATTTATCCAACTGATGGAAAAGCGATTTTAGATGATTTGAGAAGAAAAATTACAGAAATGGAGGCAGAAATTAGTACAGATATTCAGAGAGGGAGATTAGTTAATCCGGCAACACAAGCAAAACTTGAAGATGCGTTAAATTTACAGGCAGATTTAGTTAAAGGGGAAGAGAGATTTTTCCAATTTGGTTTATATATTACGATCGCGGCAGATTCGGTTCAAGAATTGGACAAAATAAATAAAAATATTGAGGCATCAATGGGGTCATTATTGCTGGTAACCAAAAGAGTAACATTGCAAATGGAAGAAGGTTTTATAACAGGGTTACCGTTAAATAGCGATAGATTGAATGTTAATCGAAATATGGATACGACCTCTTTGGCGACAACTTTTCCGTTTGTTTCTTCTGATTTGTCAGATGATAAGGGAATTATGTATGGGATAAACATGCATAATGGATCTTTAATTATTTTTGATCGGTTTTCGATGCCGAATTACAACTCAGTGGTTTTTGCGACAGCCGGTGCAGGCAAATCTTATATAATTAAACTGGAAGTATTGAGATCACTGATGATGGGAACAGAAATTATTGTAATTGACCCGGAAAATGAATATCGAGATTTGGCGGCAGCAGTGGGTGGTCAATATATAGCTTTTGGTTATGGAGAAGAATCAAAAATTAATCCGTTTGACTTATCTTTGGCAGAAGAAGAAGGAGAAAATGCTCTTAATAGTAAAATTCTAGCGGTACATAGATTGATGAAAATTATGTTGGGGACTTTAGACCCGATGGAAGAATCAATTTTGGATAGGGCGATGATGGATGCTTATAAGGCCAAGGGGATAACTCCAGATCCAACCACTCAAGATAGAGAACCACCACTAATTGAAGATGTTTATAAAGCTTTGATTGGGATGGAGGATGAAAAAGCACAAATGCTAGCAGCCAGAATGGAAAAATATATTAAAGGTTCGTTTGCGGGAATTTTTAATCAAAAAACAACCGTTAATTTAACAAATCAGTTTGTAGTTTTTGGTATAAAAAATTTAGAAGATACCTTAAGACCAGTGGCAATGAATATTATTCTGGACTACATCTGGACAGTAGTTAAAAGGACATTGAAAAAAAGATTACTAGTGGTTGATGAGGCTTGGTATTTGATGCAATATGAAGATTCAGCGTCGTTTTTGAGAGGAATTGTAAAACGAGGCAGAAAATATTATTTAGGGGTAACGACAATTACTCAAGATGTAGATGATTTTTTAAAGACGAATTATGGAAAAGAGATCGTGACTAATAGTTCGATACAAATTTTGCTTAAACAACACCCGGCGGCAATTGATCAAATAGGTGAAGTTTTTTACTTAAGTGAAGGAGAAAAGCAATTACTGTTGACAGCAGATAAGGGCCAAGGAATATTTTTTGCCGGACAAAACCATGTGGCAATTGAAGTTATAGCTTCAAATGAGGAACACCAATTGATAACTTCTAATCCAGAAGATGTTTTGAGAAAAAATAAGATTTTGGCAGAGGAGAAAAAAATAGTTGATTTAAAAAGATTAGAGAAAAATGTAATAGAAACTCCATTGCCAGCCAAACTAGCTCCTCAGCTAAAAATTGAAGTTCCAATTCCTCAGTCAAAAACAGAAGTCCCAACTCCTCAGCCAGAGGCTGATCAGCCTATGGCTGAAACTCCAACTCCAACTCCAACTCCAACTCCAACTCCAACTCCAACTCCAACTCCA
>CAYOPC010000049.1:0-3720 GCA_964405765.1 uncultured Gammaproteobacteria bacterium
TCAATATCATTCATTACTTCTTCATTGGTAAATCTTATAGTTGTGATTCCAATTTGTTTCAAAAATTTATCTCTATGTTCATCTCTTCCTTTCTTTTTAATATGAGAACCGCCATCAATTTCAATTGCTAGTAACAATTTTGGACAATAAAAATCAACGATAAATCTATCAATTGGTTTCTGTCTCAAAAATCTGTAACCAGTTTTATCTTTTGACAACACTTTGTCCCAAATTATTTTTTCTGCCTCAGTTGGTTTTCTTCTGTTTCTTTGAGACATTATTACTAATCCATCTCTATATCTAACACAGTTTCTTTTCTCGTTTATTGCCTCATAATCAACCCATTTCCTCATTAAATAAATTTTATACCCCCGTCTTGTTAAAGAAGGGGGAAAGGGGGAAGATTGAAACAAACTCTCAAAGAGGGGGTTAGAGGAGATTGAAAAAATAGAGTTTTTGAAATGCTACAATCATTCTATGACCTTTGTTTATATCCTTTTAGTTTTGATTTTAATCACCCTCATCTTTCTTATCGTCAAGAATAAAAAACCCGATAACACCGAAATTTCTAAAGAAATCGCCAACAGTTTAAATCAGCTTTTTCCCGAAGTTCTCAAAAACGCCAATCAACAATTAATTACTCTGGCCGACCAAAAAATCGGCACTGATTTAAATAACAAGAAACAAGCCATCGAAGAATTAGTTAACCGAGCCTTGCTGGAAATCGAAAAGAATAATAAAAAAATGGAAGAAGTTGAGATCAAGCGCACCGGTTCGTTCTCTACTTTAGCCGAAAAACTCGAAGAACAAAAAACTCTTACCAATCAACTCAAAGTTACCACCGAGGGTTTAAAAAATGTTTTGAGCAACAATCAAATGCGCGGTGCTTTTGGTGAACAGGTGGCCGAAGATTTACTCAAAATGTCCGGCTTTGTTAGCGGCGTCAGTTACGACAAGCAGGTTTCCGGTGACACTTCCCGCCCCGATTTTACTGTCTATATGCCCGACGGCATGAAAGTCAATATCGATTCCAAATTCCCTTATCAAAATTTGGTCAAAATGAGCGAAGCCGATAGCAAGGAAGAAAAAGAGCGTTACAAAAAACTTTTTGAGCAGGATATTAAAACCAAAATTAAAGAGGTGACTGGTCGTGAATATATTAATCCCGAAGATAATACCGTTGATTTTGTCATTCTTTTTATCCCCAACGAAATGATTTTTAGTTTTATTTACGATCGTTTTCCCGATGTTTGGCAGGACGCCATGGCCAAAAAAGTTATTCTGGCCGGACCGTTTTCATTTACTGCCATTTTGCGCATGATTCACCAGGCTTACGACAATTTCCGTTATCAAAAAAATGTCGCCACTATTATTGGCTACATTAAAAAATTTTCCGAAGAGTTTGAAAACTATAACAAAGGTTTCAAAGACATTGGTGTTCGGATTGAATCACTCCAAAAACAATATGTCGCCGTCGACACTACTCGTACCAATCAATTAGTTAAAATCGTCAACAAAATCAAAACCGAGGAGCCTGACTCTACCTCCAAACTCCATGAATAAAAAATATTTGGTCTTTTCTATTATCCTCTGGATTGGTTTTTTTATATTTACTTATTTCATTTCTCCTGACTTCTTGTGGTCTAAAATTATTTTCTTTTTAATTTTACTTTCTTCATTTTTGGCTACCACCTATATTTTTTCCCAACAACACTGTTTTAATATTTTTATTTCTCTTTATCTTACTTTACTCTTTTTACTCCGACTTCTCCATCAATTATTCTTAATGAATTTCGTCTTTCTTACTTGTCTTTTTATCTGTCTCTTTTTTCTTTGCTATAATAAACCAATAAAGCAATAGTTTTTTCACCTAAATATGTCTAAAGAAACAATTGGGATAGATTTTAGTAAACAGGGATATTATTTACATGGAACAGGCGGTATGGGTAGCACTCTCAACTTATCTCGATACGAAATCTTTATACAAAATGAAGAAACACCACCCTTATTAACAAGTGATGAAGCATTTCAGCAAAGTCTTAATAAAATTCTTGAAAAATCTATAACAAAAGAATGGGGTAGACAGAAACCAATATATTAATTTCTTTTCTTTTGTTATATCCACTTAACTAAGTGACACTGTTATAAATTAAAAAAAACACATGTCTCCTTCAGAAAGAATTAGTCCGAGTTTTGGAAATAAAGGTTATCAGCTTTATGATTCGGGTGGATTTGCCAGCCGTGTCAATCTTTCTCGGGAGGATTTGCGTCTACAACTGTTAGCCAGAGAAAAAAGAGGATTAGATACCCCTGAAGGTCGAGAAAGAATCCGCCGAGAGGTTGAAGAACAAGCAAGACAAGGTAAGTGTGATTGGGCCACTAAAGAGCCGATATACTAAATTTATCCAAAAAATAGTTACTTTGTTTTTCCCTCTTGACACCTGCTAGCAGTCCGTCTATTATATTGCTAATATGTCAGATTTAACTCAACGCCAAATCAAAATCCTTAAATGTATTACTGAGGAATTTATTGAGACGGCAACTGCCGTCGGTTCTGAAACTCTCGAGAAAAAATTTTCCCTCGGAATTTCTTCTGCTACCATCAGAAACGAAATGGCCGCTTTAACCCAAATGGGTTTTCTTAAAAAAAGTCATTTGTCTGCTGGTCGGGCTCCCACTTCCATGGGTCTCAAATATTACGTTCGTAATTTAATGACCCCCAAAAATCTCTCGGTTAGCGAAGAAGTCGGTGTCAAGGAAAAAGTTTGGGATTACCGAAATGAATTCGATCGGCTTTTACGCGAATCTACCAAAGAATTAGCTACCAAAACCCGTTCCATGGCTATTGCTACTACCGATCATGGTTTAATTTACAGTTATGGTGCTTCAAATTTATTGGAAGAACCGGAATTTTACAACATCGATGTTACCCGAACTGTTTTGTCTTTATTGGACAACTACGGTTTTTGGTTTGACATTATCAACAAAGCCGGTTCCTTAAATGATGAAAGTTTTGTTCATTTACTTATTGGTGAGGATTTGGGTATGGAACATCTTGAACCGTGTGGTTTTGTTTATCAAAATTATGAAGCTGGTCCGCATCGGGGTATCGTTGGTGTTATCGGGCCGGCTCGGTTCCATTATCCCCATATTGTCCCCTTAGTGGATTATTTTGCCCAACTTTTATCTAAAATTACCCGTTAATTAATTTTATGGCAAAAACAAAAAAAACCAATCCGGATTTAACTGCCGCCAAAATCGGGCAACTGGAACAAAAAAATCTTTTGCTCGAAGACAAGCTTAAACGCTCTTTGGCCGATTATTCCAATTTAGAAAAACGGATCGAATCTCAACGCCAGTTTTTCGTTACTTTGGCCACTACTGCCGTAATTACCAAAATGATTGAAGCTCTTGATGATTTTAATTTAGCTTACAGCCATCTTCAGGACTCAGGTTTAAAAATGGCTATTGATAAGTTTGTTTGCGCTCTCAAATCCGAAGGGGTTGAAGAAATAAATCCTATCAATGCTGATTTTGATCCGGAAACTATGGAATGTGTCGAAGCTTGTAACGGAAAAAACAATCAAGTCATATCTGTGCGTAAATTAGGTTATAAATTAAATGGTCATGTTATCCGACCGGCTCAAGTCGTCGTCGGCAAATCAGACCTTAATTAAATTATTAATTATTATTTTTTGCTACTAGCTAATAACTACTAGC
>CAYOPC010000050.1:0-3633 GCA_964405765.1 uncultured Gammaproteobacteria bacterium
GGGTAGTGATGGCCAATATTATACGTCAAATGGTATAATTTAGCCAAATGCAAACTATAGAACAACTAATTCAGGAATTAAAATTAACTCCCCAGCAAGCCGAAGGAGTTAAACAGTATATGAACAGTCTTTTAGTGGAACTTCTCGAAAGTATTAAGCAAGACCATATCAATAATTTTGACGAAACCATCAACAACCTCAAAAACAGTTAGTCGCTAAAAACATATCTTTGTTTTTCTCGACCGATAGTTGTCGCTTCTCCATGTCCTGAAAATACTTCGGTATCTTCGGGTAATTCCATTAATTTCCTTAAACTCTCAAAAATTTTCTTCGTCGACCCATATTTAAAATCAGTTCTACCCCGCAAATCTTTAAACAAAGTATCTCCGGAAAATAGTAGCCCTCCCTTTTCAAGGGAGGGTAGGGTGGGTTTAAAATAAAGACACACCGATCCTGGAGTATGCCCCGGTGTTTTAATCACTCTTAACTTTTCTTTTCCTATTTCTATTTCCGCAATTTCATCCAAATCTTTATCGATTTTTACAATATTTGGTGTTTCAATCTTCATCTTTAAAAAATGTTTAGCTGTTTCCTCCTGTCTGTCCAATAAAAACTTATCCTTACCACTCAAATAAATTGGTACCTTATACATTAATTTCAAATCCAAAGCGGCCAAAGAATGGTCAAAATGTCCGTGAGTCATTACCACTCCCACCAGTTTAATTCCTTTACTTTCAATTTCTTCCGAAATTCCCACTCCGTCGTCTGCCGGATCAATTACCAATCCCTCTTTCGTTTCTTCATCCCAAACCAAATAACAATTAGTCTCAAGTTGGCCCAAAATCAATACATCAAATTTAATCATAGGTTATAATAGCTCATATATATGAACGAGTCCAAACCTGTCTCTAAAAGATTATTTATCGGCAGTCTGCCTTACCGTTTTACCGAAGGTGAACTTTTAGATTTATTTATTTCTGAAGGAAAAATTATTTCTGTCAGAATTATGCATAACCGTTGGGGTAAAAGCCGCGGTATGGGCTATATCGAATATGAAAATCTCAATGATGCCATTCGTGCCAAAGAAAAGTATCATAATTTTCACCTAGGTGATCGCAGTATTATTGTCGATTATGCCCAACCCGATCCCTTTTTAACTCCGGAAGGCAAAGCCCGTCATGAAGAAGCCTTAGCTAAGCACCCTAATCGCCGCCAGGCTTTAAATTATCTCCCTCACCCTGATTCTGACACTAACGAATATCAAAAAAGCAGCTTTCAAGCCCATTCACCTTCTCGCTTTAGTTTTGACGACAATCAACCAAACAATAATTCCGAATTTAAACCCCATAAAAAATATAAAGGTGGTAAACCGGTTTTTAACTCTCTTGGAAAATCACTAAACAGAAATACTACCGGTGAATATGTCCCCAAGTTTTTTCCGGAAATCGGGGATACTTCCAAAAAAAAATTCCGTCCTCGTCCCGGTCAAAAACCGGAATATAAAGCCAGCTCACCCCTTCATGTTCGTTCCACCGTTTTTAAACAACGTAATTTTGGTTCCCGTGTTGGTGCCAAGTTCGCCGCCAAAACAAAGAAAAAATAAGACTTCCTCCTTTTTTAAGGGAGGATGTCCGAAGGACAGGAGGGTTTTAATCTTATGAATTTTTTAAATAAATCAAATATCATCGGCCTTTCTCCTATGGATGGTATTACCGACGAAGCTTTTCGTCTGGTCCAAACCCAAATCGCCAAACCGGATTTAATTTTCACCGAATTTGTTAGCGCTGAAGGTATTAGTCGCGGTGGCATAAAATTGTATGACACTCTTTTATTTTCGGAATCAGAACGGCCGATTATTGGTCAATTATTTGGCAAAGATCCCGACAGTTTTTATAAATCCGCTATTATTCTTTGTGAGTTAGGTTTTGATGGCGTTGATATTAACATGGGTTGTCCGGCAAAAACCGTCACCCAGCACGGGTCAGGTGCTGCTTTAATTGGTAAACCGGAGTTAGCTGTCCAGATTATTCAATCAGTCAAACAGGGGATTGATGATTGGTTTTCCGGCAAGGTCAAAATCACTGACCTTGGTCTCAATCAAAAAACTTTAGAAATTATTAAACGTAATCAAAAATACTCAAAATTAAAGTTTCCCTTTTTAAGGGAAAAACCTGAGCAAAGCGAGGGAAAGGGTTTAAATAGACCTACCTTATCCGTCAAGACCCGTCTCGGTATTGATCAACCCATTATTAGCAATTGGATACCTACTCTGCTAAATCAGCCCATCAATTTTCTCACTATTCATGGCCGGACTCTTAAACAGGCTTATGCCGGTCAAGCCGATTGGCAGCAAATCCAAAAAGTTGTTAATTTAGCCAAAAGTACGGGAATAAAAATTTTTGGTAATGGCGATATTCAAAACCGTCAACAAGGGGAAAAATATTGTCAAAAATATGGTGTTGATGGCGTTTTAATTGGCCGGGCTGCCGGCGGTAACCCTTGGGCTTTTAATAACCACCTTGCCACCCCTCAGGAAAAATTCTCCGCCATGTTGCTTCATGCTCAAATGTTTGAAACTGTTTTTCCTCACCGCTGTTTCGATAGTCTCCGCAAACATTTTTTGCTTTACACCTCCGATTTTCCTCATGCCAAATCACTCAGAATGAAACTTGTTAGATTAAACTCAGTCAAAGAGCTTTTGTCCCTTGAGAAAGAATTTATTGGTTGATAAAGTTAAAGATATGCCAGACGAAAATCAAGCTCAAAACCTGCTTAATATTGAATCCCTCATCAATAGTGCTACTGTTCGCCTTGATGAAATTACCAAACAACTTCATGAACAAAAAGGCATGATTGATGCTCTTTTGGAAAGCAATACTGAATATCAGGAAATCGAAAAAGAAGCCAAAAAACAGGCTAAATTAAAAACTTCTGCCAAACAAAATGTTTTAAATGACCCCGGCGCCAAATCTACCATTGATAAATTAAAAGAAAACCAAACTCAAGCCAAAGAGCTTAAAATTGCTTTATCTGATTATTTGGCTCAATATGTGGCTCTTTCCGGCACTAACCAGATCGAGGGTCCCGATGGCGTTATCCGTCAAATTATTTACACAGCCAAATTAGTCAAAACCAAATAATAGTTTATAATCCACCTATGGCCCAAAATATTTCTCAAACCGATTTCCAAAAAGAAGTTTTAGATTTCAAAGGTAAAGTTTTAGTTGATTTTTGGGCGCCCTGGTGTGGTCCTTGTCAAATGCTTGGTCCGATTATTGAAGAACTTAGCCACGAGTTAACTGACGTTAAAGTTGTCAAAGTTGATGTCGATCAGGCTCCGGAAGTTTCCAGTAAATACGGTGTTTCCGGTATTCCCACTGTCATCCTTTTCAAAGATGGTCAAATCGTTGAAACCATTGTTGGTTTTAGACAAAAACAGGATTATCTTAATGCCATCAATAAGGCGTAAATAAATGGATTTAAACCGACTCAAAGATTTTTTAGATTCTCAAAACCTTCCGCCATTTCGTTTCCGTCAAGTTGTTAAGAATTATTACTCCGGCCGTTATTCTAGTTTTGACCAAATGACCGATCTTTCCCTTGATTTACGCACCAAACTTTCACAGGAATTTA
>CAYOPC010000051.1:0-3566 GCA_964405765.1 uncultured Gammaproteobacteria bacterium
ACTTTGAATTTGTTTGAAGTGATGAAAGAAAATGGAGTTAATAAATTTATTTTTTCTTCGTCGGCAGCGACGTTTGGAGAACCAAAATATATTCCTATAGATGAAAAACACCCTCAAAATCCAATAAATCCATATGGTGAAACAAAATTAATGGTGGAGCATATTATGAGGGATTATGATAAGGCTTATGGGATGAAATATGTGGCGTTGAGGTATTTCAATGCTTGTGGAGCAGATCCGGAAGCTGATGTAGGAGAATGGCCGGGAAGCAGTTCTAATTTAATTCCGTTGGTGTTGGATGCGGCTATTGGTAGGCGTGAGGATATAAGAATTTTTGGAACTGATTATGAAACGCCGGATGGCACTTGTATCAGAGATTATATTCATGTAACTGATTTGGCTTCGGCTCATGTGTTAGCTTTGAAATATTTATTGGATGGAAAAGGCAGTCAATGTTTTAATTTGGGTAATGGCAAGGGTTTTTCGGTGAGAGAAGTAATAGAGGCGGCAAAAAAGGTTACCGGAATTGATTTTAAAGTAGTTGAAGTTGAGAGAAGAGCCGGGGATCCGCCGGAGTTAGTGGCGGATTCTAAATTAGCCAGACAAGTTTTGGGTTGGGAGCCAAAGTATGCTGATTTGGAAACAATTGTTTCCAGTGCTTGGAAGTGGCATCAGTTAGTGTGTAAGCTAATTAGTTAATAGTTAGTAGTAATTAGCCAGAAGCAAAAATATTAAATGAAAATTGAACCAATAGGAACAGCTGAATTGCATAAACCACCAAGGTTTAGAAAAATGGTGGGGCCAAGTTTTGTATTGTTGGGGATGGGTTTAGGTAGTGGTGAGTTAATAATGTGGCCTTATTTGGCGGCTAATTTTGGTTTGGGAATAATTTGGGCGGCAGTATTAGGAATAACCTTTCAGTTTTTTATTAATATGGAGATTGAAAGGTATACGTTGATTAATGGAGAGAGTGTCTTTGTGGGGTTGGCTAGAAAGTTGAACTGGTTATCCCCTATTTGGTTTATCCTGTCGACAATTATTCCCTGGATGTGGCCGGGAATAGTTTTGTCTTCGGCAACAGTTTTAGTGAATACTTTGGGTTGGGGTGAGGCTAATTTAATATCTATGGTTATGTTGGTAATAATTGGTTTAATTTTGAGTTTGGGAAAAGTAGTTTATAAAACACAAGAGTATTTTCAAAAATGGTTGATAATTTTAGGGGTTCCTTTTATTTTATTGTTGACATTTTTGTTATCTAAGGCGAGCGATTGGCAAGATTTAGCTATGGGTTTGGTGGGTAAAGGTGATGGGTTTTGGTGGATCCCCGGCGGTTTATCAATAATGACTTTTTTGGGAGCTTTTGCTTATTCCGGAGCCGGGGGAAATTTAAATTTGGCTCAATCTTTTTATATTCGAGAAAAAGATTATGGTATGGGTAAATATGGCGGAAAAATAACAAGCTTATTAAGACGAAAAACAAAAGAATTTCCTTTAGAAGGAAAGACTTTTTTGGTGAATAAAGAAAACCTAAAAACTTTTGGCGCTTGGTGGAAGAAAATTAATTTAGAACATTTGTTGGTTTTTTGGTTGACTGGGGCAATTACTATTATTTTGTTGAGTTTGTTGTCGTTTACTACTGTTTATCACCAGACCGGAGAGGTGACGGGAATAAATTTTTTGTTTAAGGAAGCAACAACTATAGGTAATTTGATTATTCCCTGGATGGGTCGGGCCTTCTTGCTAATAGTGTCTTTGATGTTATTTTCAACTCAGATGTCGGTAATGGATGCAACCAGCAGAATAGCTTCGGAAAATTTAGTTATTTTGGATAAGAAGAAATTTGTTCCGGATAATTTACCTAAATTTTATTTTGTTTTTTTGTGGGCTCAAATTTTGTTAGGAATATTAATTATTTTGTTGGGCTTTAAGGAACCATGGCAATTGGTGGGGATAAGTGCGTTTTTGAATGCTATAACTATGATGATTTATACTGGGGCGATTTTGTGGTTAAATCAGACATCTTTGGACAAAAAACTTAGACCGGTGTGGTGGCGAAAGATTATTTTAGTTTTGGTGGTTTTGTTTTTTGCCGGGTTTTCAATTTTGACTTTGATTAGCTAATGATGGTGGTGTAAATTTGAACTCCATACAGTCAGGGAAACTCAGCATTGAGGCTGAATTTACTGTGACTGTATGGAGGTTGGAGGTTTATCTATAGAAAGGCGCAATCTGTCGGCCAGCAGCAGTCATAAGGCTAATGCCTTTTTGTGTTGGCATGATATAGGGTTTTCCTTGGTAAAACAGGGTAAAGAAGAGGGAGTGCTTGTGGCATCTGTTGGCGGCTTCGGTTAGATCTCCGAGAATTTCCCTTCGCCTAGTCCAATTGGCTGTTGCCTTTTGGATTTCGGTGAGTAGCACAGGGATCCACCTGTAGTCTCCGGCGGGTATTTTTGAAGCTGCTTTCAGATAAGCAGTCATAAATACCTCAGTCGAGGCAGATCTTCCACAGTGCAATGTTCTTGAAGTGCCGTCGTGATGGTATTCGCCGCTCCAATCATGAATCCTTCCCGGAGAGAGGATCAATCCTCTTTCGGAAATTGCTTCTTCTCCTTCCGGTATTTGATCAACCGTGATCCCTACTATTTCTCCTAGTTCCATGATTATTCCTCCTTGTTAATGTTCTTTTTAAAGCTGCTGTAGCTTTAAAAGATGGGAGTGTATTATATCATTTTTGGAGTTTTGGTTTTCAATTTTGACTTTGGTGAACTAAGATTATTTGGAAATAAAGTTAATGTGTAAATTGCAATTTAAGGCTGAACTGATTTTTTTGAGAGTTTCAAAGGATGGGTTGGCGGACATAGATTCTATTCTGGAAATAATGGCTTGAGTAGTGTTGGATTTTTTAGCTAATTCCATTTGAGACATTTTATTTTTTAATCTTAATTCAATTAATTTACATGATAATTTATATTCTGGTTCAGACTCTTTCCAAATTTTTTGAAAGTTTGGATTTTTAAGGCTTTCTTGGAGATGTTTTTTGAAGTTATATTTAGTCATATATAAATTATATCTTTTAAGATATAAAAGTCAAGATTTTATTTGGTTTAGTCTTTTTATGGCGATATTTATTTCCTTGATGGGTGTTTTTTGGGTTTTTTTGATGAAGGCGTGAAGTAGTAAAATAGAGTTTTGGTTTTCAGAAAAATATAAAATACGAGTACTTTCTTTGCCAACTATTTTAATTTCCCATAATGGGGTGTTTTTAAGTTTTTTGACATGGGGAATAGCTGATATTAATCCGTATTTTTCAATATTAAGGAATATATGGAAAGTTTTTACTTTGACTTTTGGATGTTTATCTAAAAAATCTTTGATAGGGTTTTCATTCGATGGGGAGATAAAGTAGTTTATCTCGCATTTATTCATATGATTTAGGATATCACTTTTTTAGTTTCGGTTTTCAATTTTGACTTTGGTGAACTAAACCTTATAATGCTTTTATATGAAGAAAATAGCAGTAATTGGTGTTGGTTATGTGGGTTTGGTGACGGGAACATGTTTGGCGG
>CAYOPC010000052.1:0-3436 GCA_964405765.1 uncultured Gammaproteobacteria bacterium
GAGCGAGTTTACCAGTACTAAGGCTGATATGTTTGTCACCCACTACAATATCTTGAGTATACATATTCATAATTTATTTAATTAAAGACGAAATCAATTACTTTTTCAATCCGAGGGATTTAATAATCTGAGAATATCTTTCAGGATTATGAATAGAAAGATAGCGAAGTAAACGGCGGCGCTTGGCAATTTTGGTTAAAATACCGCGCTTGGCCGGAGAATCGTGTTTGTTTTCGGTTAAATGACCCTGGAGCTTTTCGACTTCTTTGGTAAGAATAGCGATTTGGATTTCCGGAGAACCGGTATCACCCTTAGCCTGAGCGAATTTAGTAATAATGTCTTGTTTTTCTTCTTTGGTTAATGCCATAGAAATTAGGGCTAAAATCGGTAGAAAATTATAATATTTGAGAATGGCTACCCAAAAACCGTTTTTAGTCTAGAGGAGATTATAACACATTGGAGAAAAATTTTTAAAACAGGTGTGGGAATGGGCGAGGGGAGAAAGCCGGAGGGGCAACAAACGCAACTGTCGTTGCCCCTGAATGTTTCTAATCACTATCTGGAAGGGCGTCCATCATTTCCTCGTAGAGACAGCTGCCTCTGTAATCAATGTTTTTTAGATAGACGCTGAGTTTGTCGGAAAAATCGTCGAGTGCTGCCAGAACTGTCGGGTCGATTTCTCGCTGGCCAACTTCTAGAGCAAGTATTCTAACCGCAGTTTTGAAGTCTTTTCTTGGTTTATCACCAGAAACCCAACTAATGGAAATATCTCCGATTTCCTCCAATTTTTTAGAGACATCGATTCTGTTTACTGCCATTATTGACACCTCCTCCCTGTTCTGATTTGTCACCGGACACTGCTCCTTTCTCAAAAATTTCCGAGAGGTCGTTGAGTAAGTCAGCCAAAGCCTCAGCTAGAACACCAGTAAAGTAACCACCTTCGATAAGGTCGTAAACAACTTTGGAATGTTCACGAAGATGGAAGTTCATTTTCTGTCCATCTGCACCGAGAGTAAAATCTTCCGAAACACCGATAAGTTGGTTGATTGAGTTGAGTAGAGCCAGCTTAGATTTTGACCGATTATCCATGATCACCATACCTTTCTCTTATATAATCTAAAACTTGACTGATGTTATGGGAAAAGCTGAGAGGTATTGAATCTAAAAAGTTCTTGAGCAGTCTAATGCCGTCTGGTTCCATTTTACCTGCTTGGCAGTAGTCAGCGAGTTGGTTAGCGGCCTGACGCAATGATTTGTGATCGTATCTGAAATCGTGTAGTTCAACTGTATCAACGACAGCTATTATGGACTTTCTGATTGCCTGTTTTGTGGACAAGTAACTCCCCTCCTAATATTATTTTTATTCTCACACCTGTTTTTTAAAGAACAGGTTATTTTAGCACGAGCTATCAAAAAATCCCCGATGAGCGGGGATTTTTAAGAGTTAAAATAAAAAACACACGGTCTAAAGGCCATGGTTTTTGGTTCCGCTTTATTGATTCTTTTTATCTCCGACATGAATGTCAGAATATTGGAACTCTTGGAATAAAATATTTTAGGCGGTGGGGATAGAATTGAGATTTGGTTGGTTAAGTTGTTGATTATTTAACGGAGGAATTTGGTCATTGGAAATAGGGGTTTCCATTAAAGGTTGAGTTGAGCGCAAACAGACAGCGCCGGCTTCAAAAGTTTCCGGAGAAACGTTGATAGAAAAAGATTGGGTAGCCACACGCAAACCGATTAAAAGATCTTTGGCGGAATCCATATCAAGATTTAACCCAATCATAGGCAATAAGAAAGTAAAGATTTCGGAATAAGGAGCATCCTGATCAACGATGCCGGCTTTAGCCCAAGGACGAATAGTATTACTGGGAGTAATTTGAACCCAATTACCGGAGTTGACAATATTGGAATTAGCGCCAAGCAAAGTTTCTTCACCGAGAATAAAATTAATATCGGCCAAAGCTGATTGGTTGGCAACTAAAATTTGGTTTTGAGCGACTTTGGGTGAACCAGGTTTGGTTTGGACAACTAAATTTAATTTACCGTTGTCCTGATTGTAATTGACAGTTTCAATTTGGTCTAAAGGATAGTCTAAAGTGATAACCAAATCATTTTGATTGAAATTGTCAGTAACCAAATCTAAACCACTAAGTTTGGAATAGTTAGCATCGGGTTTTTGAGGGCAAAAAACTTTAGTTTCAATATTATTTTTCTTGAGAGATAAGGCTAAAGCTAAACCAGAAGCCAGACTATCAATAGTCAAATGAGGCACAACAACCAAGGCGGTTTTAGCTCCGGAGATTAAGTTTTTGATTTCAGAAACGTTGTAGTTTTTCATAATTACCTGCTTTAATTATTTATTATTTCTACTTATTATAGGCTATTATAACATCATTTAGTTTAAAGTCAACGTAAGGCTTGAAAGTGATGCCACAATCGGTGCCGGATTTGATTTTTTCGATAATGTTTTTACCCTGATGGATACCTTCAATTTTAGTGTCTTTAATGATCTTACCGTCGCGTTTGAGATGAATTAAATCACCTTTACTAATTTCCCCTTTAGTACATTGCAGACCGGCAATTCTGACCTTATCAATCTTGAATTCGGCTTTAATCAAACCTTCACCCAAAATAGTCTCGTCAATGGTAGGTTCAAGCATTTTGAGAACCTGAGCCTGAATATTTTCAATAATTTCGTAAATAATTTTCGATTGAAAAACTTTGACCTGGAAGTTTTGGGCTAATTTTAGAATCTGTTTAGGAGTGTTGACACTGAAAGCAAAAATTTGAGCTTTGCCGGTATCAGCCATAAAAACATCAGTATCAGTGATAGCACCGACACCTTGGGAAAGAATAAAGACATCATCAGAAAAGCTATGCTTGAGAGCCTGAAGAGTGCCTTCGGTATCAGCTTTAAGGATAATTTTTAGCTTAGGATTGTTTTCGTCATATTCATATTTAACCTTACATTCGGTAATAGTTGGTTGGTGTTCTTGGGGTGTAACTAGACTGCCAACACAGGGAACCTGTTGCCAGCCAAGAATTTCGACCGGAGTACTAGGACCGGCTGATTTGATATTGGCACCTTTATCATCGATAATGGCTTTAACTTTACAGAAAATATTGTCAGCGTAGACAGTGTCACCCAAATTAAGAGTGCCTTTTTGAACGATAAGTGAGGCCACCGGACCACGAGCTTTATCGAGTTTAGATTCAATAATGAAAGCCTGAAGGGGTAATTCCGGTTCAGATTTTAATTCCATAACTTCAGCGTTGAGTTTGATAAGTTCCAAAAGTTTATCAATTCCCTGGCCGGTTTTAGCCGAAACCGAAACTACAGCGGTTTGACCGCCGTATTCTTCGGGGGTAAAGCCAACCTCAACTAATTGACCTTTGATTTTTTCCGGAGAGGCACCTTCGAGATCCATCTTAT
>CAYOPC010000053.1:0-3359 GCA_964405765.1 uncultured Gammaproteobacteria bacterium
GTTGGCGGATGACAGAAGAAGAAAGGGAAAAAATAATTGATGAAATTGAAATGAAGTTGCTTAATTGGAAAGATATTGAAATTCCATCAAAAGAAATCGGGAAAATGCTGATGGAAAAACTTAAAGGGGTTGACCCGATGGCTTATATTCGGTTTGCTTCGGTTTATTTGGACCTGAATTCTATTGAGGATTTTAAAAAATTATTAGTTGACTTTAAGGAAAAATGACAGATACAGACATCCGACAAAATATTAATAATCAGGACTTAATGGAACCACAGTTGTCGGATAATGCCAGATATATTGCTGAGACGAGGTATTCAAGAAAGTCAGAAGAAGGCAAGCCGTTGGAAAA
Source organism: uncultured Gammaproteobacteria bacterium (assembly GCA_964405765.1). Classification (GTDB taxonomy): domain Bacteria; phylum Patescibacteriota; class Microgenomatia; order UBA12405; family UBA12405; genus WARW01. The sequence continues at coordinate 355 of CAYOPC010000053.1, forward strand.
AGTTAAGGATATTTTTTGGAGAGTGGCGACTAATGTGGCAAAAGGTGATTTGGCTTTTGGAAAAACAGAAATAGATGTAGAAACTGTGGCCAAGGAGTTTTATAACGTAATGGCAGAACAGAAATTTTTACCAAATACTCCATGTTTGATTAATGCGGGAAAACCGCATCAGCAATTATCGGCTTGTTTTGTGTTGCCAATTGATGATTCGATGGAATCGATTTTGGAAACTATGTCAAATATGGCGATGATTCATAAGAGCGGTGGGGGAACCGGGTTTTCTTTTTCCAGATTGAGGCCAAGTGGGGACTATATTAAGACCAGTGGGGGGACAACAGTGGGGCCGGTAAGTTTTATGCAGGCTTATAACGATGTGACGGCCCAAATAAAACAGGGCGGGGTGAGACGAGGGGCGAATATGGGAATGTTATCAATAGATCATCCGGATGTGTTGCGATTTGCGGTGGTGAAGTTGGATGAATGGAGTTTAACTAATTTTAATATTTCTTTGGCGGTGACTGATGCATTTATGGCCAAATTGGAGAGCGACAGAAAGTTTTTGGCGGATGATTCAATTCCTGAAGATGTGGTGGAAGAGATAAAGGCAGCCGAGGCCAACAGAGATGTAGATGCCAGGTTAAGAGAAATTGAGGCGGGAATTAAAAAACTTTATGAATGGGCATTGGCAAAGCAGATTGATAAGGGTGAAGGCTATGAGTTGATTAATCCGAGAAATAATCAGGTGACGATGAAATTAAATGCAGCCAAGGTGTTTAATTTGATAACCAGATTGGCTTGGCAGTATGGTGATCCGGGGTTGGTGTTTATTGACAGGATGAATGAGCCGAGTTCTAATCCGATTCCGTCAGTGGGAAGGATTGAGGCGACTAATCCTTGCGGGGAACAACCATTATTGCCTTATGATGCGTGTAATTTGGGAAGTATTAATTTGGCTAAGTTAGTGGTTGAAACCCACCCCCTAACCCCCTCCCTTGAAAATGGCGGGGGAAATGGCTCTGCTGTTGGTAGAGATATTGACTGGGAAGAGTTAAGGAGAATAATTTTTACCGGGGTACATTTTTTGGATAATGTGGTGGAAGTCAATGAATTTCCGGTGCAAAAAATTCGAGAAATGGTAAGTAATACCAGAAGAATTGGTTTGGGAGTGATGGGTTTTGCCGATGCTTTGTTTAAATTGGGAGTGAAATATGATTCTGATGAAGGAATTGCCTGGGCAAAAAAGATGATGAAGTTCATAACCGAAACAGCTCGAGAAGCAACAGTAGAATTGGCTAAGGTTCGAGGAACTTTTCCTTTGTGGGAGGTGAGTGTGTTTGTTAACACTGATTACAAACCACGCAATATGGCATTGACGACCATTGCGCCGACGGGGACAATTAGTATTTTGGCCGATGCCAGTTCAGGAATTGAACCAGTATTTTCTTTGGGATATCAAAAAAATACCGTGGAAGGAAAAACTCTTTACAATGTGAACCAAGTGTTGGTTGATGAATTGAAAAAGAGAGGAATTTATTCTGAAGAATTAATTGAGAAGATTGTCAAAAATGGGGGAGTTTTGAAAGAAGTAGAAGAAATACCTGAGGAGGTAAAGAAAATTTTTATTACGGCTTTGGAAATTGATCCGGAATGGCATATTAGAATTCAGGCGGCATTTCAGGAGTTTACTGATAATGCGGTGTCAAAGACAATTAATTTACCGGAAACAGCGACGGTGGATGATGTGAGAAAGGCATATGAATTGAGTTATTCTTTGGGAACTAAGGGGATTACTATTTACAGAACCGGGTCCAGATCGTTTGAACCGTTACAAAAGGTGAAACCTGCGGCTGTTGAAACGGCGACGGGTGAGAAGATTGTAGTGTTGCCGCCGAAAAAAAAGCCAACGCCAATTGTGGCTAACGGGATTAGAGTGAAGAAAAAATGTGATGTAGGCAGTGTTTATACTTCAATTTTTTATGAAGAAGGTGACGGTCCGGTGGAAGTGTTTGTGAATTTGGGGAAGTCTGGAGGTTATTTGGCAGCATCGGCTGAAGTAACCGGAAGACTGGCGTCTTTGGCATTGAAATATGGAGCGACGTTGGATGAAATTTCGGGTGAATTAATCGGAATTTCCTGTGGCCAAAAAGTAGGCATGGGAAGTAGTGCAGTTTTGAGTATGTTTGATGCAGTGGGAAAGTCAGTGTTAGAAATTTCCCGAGGGGAGCAATTAAGTATTTTCGGAGAGCACGATGAGGCGACTCAGGTAGATGTGGTTAAAAGCAGTGAAGAGCTGACTCAGGCGGAAAGTAAATTTGGAGCTTGTCCGGATTGTGGCTCGCCGTTGAGAGCCGAAGAAGGCTGTTTTAAATGCACTAATGTATTTTGCGGATACTCTAAATGTAGTTAATAATACAGATCTTGGATGTTAGATCTTAGATCTCAGTAAAACAATTAAGAAATTAAAGATGTTAAGATCTTAGAGAATAAAATTAAAATAAATTATTCAAAAATTATGAGTGAAAGAGGAGATAAAGGTATAACTTCGGGAGAATGCAGTTTGCCGGTAAGCAAGGACTCTTCGTTTGTAGAGGCAGTAGGGTCGATTGATGAATTTCAGGCGAGATTAGGTCATGCCAGGGTTTTATTGGAAGATGAAGATAATAAAAGATTTTTAGGTATTGAATCTAATCTGTCCGGAGTTATGGGAGTGCTTTTTCAGGGGACTGTTTGGAATAATGGGGAAAAACGAATTAAAGAGTTGGATTCTTGGATAGAGGGTTATACAAAAGGAGAAAATAAATTGAAAAATTTTTTACTTCCCGGAGAAAATGAGATTGAATCACGATTAAATCTGTGTCGGACTGGTTGCAGAACAGCAGAGAGAAGGTTGGTGACTTTGAAGACTGATCGTGAAGAAAATGAAGGGTTAGATTTTGATAATAATATATTAGGTTATTTTAATCGATTGTCGACATATCTTTTTTGGATGTGGCAATCAAAAAAGA
>CAYOPC010000054.1:0-3275 GCA_964405765.1 uncultured Gammaproteobacteria bacterium
GACTCAAAATCGTGTGGTAGCAATACCATGGGGGTTCGATTCCCTCTTTCGGCACCAAAATTCTATCCCTGTTTCTTTTCAATATCAAAGAAACTTATCTGTTTTCCGTTGAAATACAAATTAAAACTACTGGTTGGACCGTTACGGTGTTTTTCTATACTACACGTTACTACTTCTCTGACTTCTTCATCTTCCCGATAAACGAACATCACCACATCGGCATCTTGTTCAATACTTCCCGATTCTCGTAAATCAGATAATCTTGGTTTTCCCCCTCTGGCTTCCATCGCTCTAGATAGCTGAGCCAAAGCTAAAATCGGTACTTTTAATTCCCTGGCTAAATTTTTTAAACCTTGGGAAATCTCCGATACTTCTTGAACTCGATTATCCCTGGTCGTTCCATGCATTAGTTGTAAATAATCCACCACAATAAATTTAATTCCTTTATCTACTTGTAATCTTCGTGCCTTTGTCCTTAACTCAGTCACAGTTAACCCCGGAGTATCATCAATAAACAGTGGTGCCTCAGCCAATATCCCCATTGCCTCTGACAGAGAATCAAAATCTCCTGATGATAGCTGTCCTGTCTTAAGTTTCCAGGCATCAATCATCCCTTGACGAACTAACAAACGGTCTACCAATTCTTCTTTACTCATTTCCAATGAAAACACACACACCGGCAATTTCTTCTCTACCGACACATACCTCGCAATATTCAAAGCCAAAGCCGTTTTACCCACACCGGGACGGGCCGCCAAAATAATTAAATTACTATCCTGCATCCCCGCCAAAACATTATCTAATCCCTTAAAACCGCTTGGCACTCCTCTCAACCCCGTCCCCATTTTCTGCAACTCATCCAATCTGTCAAAACTGGCTGTCAAAACTTCTTTCAAAGAAGTCGGCACTGATTTTAAATGTTTCTGGGACAAAGTAAAAATTTCCTGCTCTGCCATATCCAACAATTCATCCGACGGCAAAGTCGAATCAAAAGCCTTTTCTGAAATCCTCCCCGCTGCTGAAATCAATTCTCTTTTAGCCGACAAAGACTTAATAATTCTCCCATAACTTTCGACATTTGCTGCAGTTGGCACTTCACCTGCTAATCTGGTTAAAAATGCTTTTCCTCCAATTTTTTTAAGAATTTTTTCTTCTTTTAATTTCTCCGACACCGTCACAATATCAATCGGCATTCTATCCTCATACAAATCCATCATCGCCTGATAAATCTTACCGTAATTAGAATTATAAAAATGTTCCGGTCTTAAAAATTCCGACACTGCCAACACCGCATCATTATCAATCAAAATTGAACCCAACACACACAACTCTGCTTCCTCTGAATTCGGAGGCAGTCTTAGTGTTTCTTCCATCTTCATTTATTCCAAAACTTCAATAATTTGACCTCCAAACCATCCGGTAAATCATCCAATTTTTCCACCTTCAATAAATCAATCTCCTCCATTCCTTCATTATCAGAAACATCTAAAAATGCCTTCATATCAACCTCCCTTTCTGAGGTTGGTATTAAATAATTTACCCCCCATTTTTTCGACCACTCCTTAACCAGTTTAAAACTTGGATTCCCTCCAATTACGGTCGGTGCCACCAATATATCTGCTTCATCAATTTTTTCTATCCTCTTTTCAGTTAATTCCTGTTTTAGATCATCCATTATCACTAAAGTAAATCCATCAATCCCTATCTTATAAACAGTATTTCCATCTTCTCCATTAATCCCATTAATCTCCACTCCATTAATCTCATATTCTCCAGGACCATTAATCAAAACTTTATCCCCCACCAAATCAGCCTGACCCAAATCACCATTAGTAAAAACTACCACTCTAGCCGCAATTTTATCCAACTCTTCAACCGACGGATTTACCAAAACTGCCTCTTTTTTACCTTTAATATAAAACGTCTTTTTGCTCAATAACTTAATTTCCATATAAACTCATTCTAACATTTAACCCTTCCCAAAACTAGCTTTCAAAAATTCAAACTACCAACAACATACACATCCATTCCCTCACAAATGTATCATTCTGTGTTATTATTAATCTAATTCCATGATTAAAGAGATACTTTTAGCTGGCTTCATTGGTGCCATTTTAGGCCTGGGTATTACCGGTGGTTATCTGACTCTTCAAAACAAAAATGCTTCCGCTAAAAACAACCCAAAAGCCATTATTGTCGAACCGACTCTAATTCCCACCAACACTCAATCTCTTCAGGAAACAGACGATAAAACCATCGAAAATATCAAAATCGATTCCCCGGAGAATAATTCATTAATCGCTACGGCTAAAACCGACATCACCGGCATTACCACTCCCAACAGTCATATCGTCATCACTACTCTAACTAAATCTTTTCTTGGCCAAAGTGATGCCAAAGGAAAATTTAGCATCCCGGTTACTCTGGACAGTGGATTAAATATACTCAAAATAAGTTCTATTGATACCGACAACAATCAAAAGGACATTCAAATAAATATTACCTATTCTACAGCTAAAATATAATGATACCCTTTCTGATCCTTCTCTGTTTTTATTCTATTTTTTCTCCCCCGGTCTATGCCCAAACCACCCCCGCTCCGACTTCACCAAATGACAAAATCGAAGACGTTAAAGGGATTCTCAAACAGATAGTTAAAGAAACTTCTGGAGACACCAATACTGATACCGAAACTACTGTTAGTAAACAACCAAAATCATTCTTTGGCACTATTACCCAAATCGACAGCGACCAAATCAAAATTAATATTCAGGACCAAACCAAAACTCTTTACCTTACCAAAGACACAACTTTTGTTAATGCCAAACGCCAACAGTCCAAAATTACTGATTTTAAATCCGGTCAAACTGTCTTGGCCATGGGCTACCTCAATCCTGATCAATCGCTTGACTGCCGCCGTTTAGTTTTTACCGAATCAAAATCAGTCGAAAATATCAACCAAACTATCATTGGTCAAATAGTCGACGTTTCCCAATCACAAAACTCCCCTATTTTCGTTCTCATTCCCAGCAAAAATAAAAATAGCCAATATCAAATTAAAACTGACTCTAAAACTGAAATCACTGATTTCAAAAACAACAAATTAGTCTCCGCTAAAACCATTATCACCAGCAAAAAAGTTATTGTTATTCTCCAACCAGACACCAAGCTAGCCAACACTTTTTATGCCGCCAAAATCATTGATCTCCAGCCAGAAACTGATTCCAACCCTTAAAACTCCCTCTTTATGTTAAAATAAACCACAAATTTCAGTG
>CAYOPC010000055.1:0-3197 GCA_964405765.1 uncultured Gammaproteobacteria bacterium
TCAGTCCAGTTGTATCCGGCAAGTTCGATGGCAGTATATAAACAGTCATCTTGATAGACTAAAAGTCCGTAAGAGCTTTTTAAAAATTTTTCCGTTTTTGGATCAAAATATTGGATTTTTGATGGATCGTTTTTGCGGGAAATGTATTCGGGAATGATAGCCATGGGTCCAGGGCGGTAAAGAGCTACCATAGCCATTAGGTCTTCAACCCGGTTCGGTTTAAGCTCTTTAAGCCATTTGGTCATACCGTCTCCCGATAATTGGAAGGTTCCCATAGTATCGCCACGGGAAAGCATATCAAAAGTTTTTTTGTCGTCGAGGGGAATTTTTCTAAGATTGACTTCGGTGCCTTTGGTTTTGCGGACATTGACGACAGCTTGTCCGAGGAAAGATAAATTTCTGATTCCGAGGATATCGAATTTAATGAGACCGACATCTTCGCAGGCGTGCATTTCGTATTGAGTGATAGTTTTGTCACCGCCGGTTTCCAGTTGGGTGGGAGAGAAGTCGTTAATGGTGGTGGGAGAAATAACAATAGCACAGGCATGAACACTGATATGTCGAGCACAGCCTTCGATTTGTTTGGCATAGTCAAGAATTCTTTTGGCGTCGGGGTCAGTATTGTAAAGTGATTTGAGATCAGGAGTAGTATCTAAAGCCTTATTAAGAGACATAGGAAAACCTTGGGAACCTTCGGGAATAAGTTTACTGATCTTGTCGCCGACTGAGTATTCGTAACCTAGGACACGAGCAGTGTCACGAACAGCGTTTTTGGCCATCATCCGACCGAAAGTACAAATCTGAGCCACAGCGTTTTTACCATATTGGTCGATAATATGGTAAAGCATACCCTGACGTTTGTCGTCGGCAATATCCAGGTCGATATCTGGGGGTGAAGGACGGTCTTTGTTTAGAAATCTTTCAAAGGGAAGTTGGTAAATTAGTGGGTCGACTGTAGTAATACCTAAGACGAAAGCAACTAGACATCCGCCAGCAGAACCTCTGGTATTGGTAGGAGTGTCATTTTCTTCCGCCCATTGAATAAAGTCACGCATAATTAAGAAGTAAGCAGAATAGCCCTTGCTGTATATAATGTCTAATTCGTATTCGATACGGTCAGTAATTTCTTGACTTAAATTTTCACCATAGTGTTCTTTGGCGGCTTGATAGACTGAGTCGTGAAGGGCCTTTTCGGGGGTTTTATCCTCTGAAAGTTTGAATTTAGGGAAATACCAATTACCTAATTCAATTTCCAGTTCACATTTGTCGGCAATTTTTTGAGTATTTTCCAGAGCATCTGGATAATCGGAGAATTGTGTGGCCATTTCTTCCGGTGATTTAATATAAAAATCAGGAATATCAAGCATGCTTAAGCGTTTGGAGTCGTTGGTGGTGGTTTGAGTATTGATCATCATTAAAATATCCTGAGCAAAAGCATCTTCTTTTTTAAGGTAATGAGCGTCATTGGTAGCAATAAGAGGAATACCTAATTCTCGACTAATTTTGATGATACCTTCGTTAGCGGTGTCTTGTCCTTTAAGACCGGGATGGCGTTGAATTTCAAGATAATAGTCCTCACCAAATAAATCCTGAAAGTCTTTGGCTCGGTTTTTGGCTTGTTGGTAATTATTATCTAGAACTAATTGGGCAATTTCACCTTCAATACAAGCACTGGCACAAATAATTCCTTCGTGGTATTTTTGTAAAATTTCCCAATCTATACGTGGTTTGTAGTAGTATCCTTCAATATGGGCGATAGTAACAATTTTCATGAGATTTTTATAACCTTGTTGATTTTTGGCTAGTAAAATTAAATGTTGATTACGTCGGTTATTGGTTGATTTGTCGAGTCTGCCATTTGGGGCGATATAAGTTTCACAGCCGATGATGGGTTTAATTTCGGCTTTTTTACAGGCTTTATAGAATTCAATGGCACCATACATAGTGCCATGGTCAGTGATGGCAATAGAATTCATCCCCATTTCTTTGACAGTGTTGACTAAGTTTTTGATTTTAGTTAAACCATCAAGAAGTGAGTATTCTGTATGGACGTGTAAGTGAACAAAAGACATAAGTGTAGTTTAAAGTTAAATGTAAAAAGTTAAAAGACTAATAAAGTGAATCAAATCTAAAAATACTAATATTGTGCGGTAATTACATCATGGCTTGGAGAGCTTTGATGCGGTCTTCAATAGGCGGATGAGTAGAAAAAAGACTGGCAATTTTGTTGCCCTTAAAAGGGTTAGTAATATAAAGTGAGGCAGTAGCAGTAGAGGCAGTGTCCAGAACAGTGTCGTCTTGAGAAATTTTGGTTAAGGCATTAATTAAACCTTGGGGTTGACGAGTTAATTTGACGGCAGAGGCATCGGCAAAATATTCTCTCCTTCTGGAGATGGCCAGTTGAATTAATTGAGCAATGATGGGGGCGAAAATAATTAGGATAAATCCGAGGAGAGCAATAATAGTATTGGCCTGATTGCGGTCGCGGTCATCATTTTTTCTAAAAAATGAGGAACGATAGGCCATATTGATAAGTATCGATAATGAACCAATAAGGACACTGACAATAGTCATAAGAAGAATGTCGTAGCTTTTAATATGAGAAAGCTCATGAGCCACAACTCCTTCGAGTTCGGTTCGGTTGAGTCTTTCTAAGAGACCAGTAGTGGCACAAATAACAGCATGTTGGGGATCTCGACCGGTGGCAAAAGCATTGGGAGCATCATTGGCGATAACATAAATTTTGGGAACTGGGGTTTGGTTGGCGAGACTTAAATTTTCGACAACGGTATAAAAATCAAAAAAATCTTTTCTGCTAGCCGGTATGGCCTGGTTTAAGGTTAGGACTATTTTGTCACCCCAAAAATAACTGGTAAACGATGAACCAAGAGAAAGGATAAAAGCGAAGATTAAAAGAGAATTATCCAGATTGTAAGCATGAGTAATAACTAAAGCAACTCCAATAATGAAGGCGACAAAAAAGGAAACAATGACGCCGGAGCGGATTTTATTTTTAGTAATTTGTTCGTAAATATTAAGCATAGGAGAAAACCCTTTCCGGATAAACCGGTTTTTCCCTTCCACCAGAGGTGGATAAATAAAAAGGGAAACTTTTATAAATTTACTTTGGGGTTTTTAAGATCTTCTGAGGTTATTTGAGTGGCTGAATCATCACTGGGCATGGATAAGCCTTTTTC
>CAYOPC010000056.1:0-3120 GCA_964405765.1 uncultured Gammaproteobacteria bacterium
TTCCCACTTCATCAGTTGGACCAAACCGATTTTTGTTGGCTCGCAAAATTCTTAACTCTCCATTCTTCTCTCCCTCAAAATACAACACCGTATCTACCATGTGTTCCAGAAGTTTCGGCCCGGCAATATCCCCGTCCTTAGTTACATGACCTACGATGAACATGGCCACTTTTAACTTTTTCGCCAACTGGACTAATCTAAATGTCGATTCCTTAATTTGACTTACACTTCCTACAACTCCCTTTGGCTCGCCGAAACTTGAAGTGGAGGCGGCAATCACCTGGATACTGTCCACCACTACTATTTTGTACAAATTATTTACTCGATTTAAATAATCCTCAATTTCTTCCACCGAATTACTTTCAAAAATATCGAAACCTTCCGCCTTTACTCCAAGTCTCTTCACTCTCAAAGCAATTTGTTCCGCCGATTCTTCACCGGCTATATATAAACCTCCAACTTTACCCACTAATTGGGTTAAAAGCGTACTCTTTCCAATCCCCGGTTCTCCCGCAAACAGCGTTACCGATCCTTGAACAATTCCTTTACCCAACACTCTATCAAATTCCTTAATTTCCGTAGTAATTATATTAGTAAATCCTTCATTTTTTGTCTCAATTTCCGCCACCTTCCTCACTTCCTTTCTTTCTCCTGTCCTATTTTTTTTAGACATTAGAAATTGGACATTAGAAATTTCTTTTAAACTATTCCACTCTCCACAGGCGCTGCACTGTCCCTGCCATTTAGAAAATTCGTTTCCACAATTCGAACAAACAAAAATAGTTTGATTAGCTTTTTTACATTTCATTACCTATTATACTTTTTCTTCTACAAATTTCTGCCTGTCTTCTACTCACTAAATCCTCCATTTTAGCCGCCGATGACTCTTCTGGTTTATATATTGCCAAAAAAGTCTGTGTCGTATAATCAAAATTTCTCAAAATCAAACCAAACATTTCATGGTAATAGCTAAAATTTTCGGCTCTAGTAAAAAGTCTACTTTCTTTTCCCATAATCAACTAAAATTTCTAACCTGACCGATTATAACACCACCAAAATCAAAAACTTCAATCCTACAGCCTCTAATAAACTCATCAAAAAAAACAAACTATTTTTAGACTAATTATTCCGTCGGCTCCCCAAGCGGGCCAATCCACCCTTGGCTATCAGCAACATACTCGTAATACCAAATTTTTCCCTCACTCGTCAAAAACACATAAGGAGTCCATCGGACTATATCACTCACATTCACTCCATCAGGTAAATCTCTACTAGAATCATAAAACCACTTTCTATCACTCTCAAACGATCTGTCCATCAAATAAGTTTTTCCGTTTTTATCAAGCAAAACAATCTGGGCTGAATCGGACAAAAAACCTACAAATTTTATCGTCCCAATATTAACCGCTCCTTCAAAAGAATTTTTTTCACCCAACACAACTTTTCTTGATCCTATGGGACATTTTTTTAAAACCGAAAAACCATCATCAAATCCATGAACTAGTCCGGCCTTTGTTTCGCAAGCAGTCGTCATTCTCGGTAATTCCTTAGATGTCTGACCAATTACCATTCCCGAACCAAAAGATAATAAAGTTGTTAACATTAATCCAAAAATCAGGGCAGTTTTTTTCTTCATTTTATTTTCAACTTCTAACTAATTAAATATATCACACCACCAAAAATCCCCCAATTAAGAGGGATTTTTATGTCCCAAAGACTTCTCCCCTTGTTAAGGCCCGCTCCGACTCGGATTCGAGGCGAGGGAGATACCGGTTTACCCGGAAAGAGGATTTACTTGTAAATAACGTTCTTCTTATTCGTCTCTACTATACCCAAAGATATTTTCCTCTTGGCCACATCAATACTTTCTATATAAACTTGAACTTTATCACCTTCTTTAAAATTAACTCCACCATTGAGTTTAGATACATGGATCAAACCCTCAACCCCGGTTTCCAATTTAACCAAAGCCCCGAAGTTAGCAATTCTTACCACTTCACCCTCAGTTTCCTTATCCTTAGGGAATTTTTCTTCAATCTTTTCCCATGGATCACCAGTTAATCTTTTAACTGAAAATTGTAATCTTCCATCATCTTTACTGATTAATTTAATTTTAATCTTATCTTTAGTTTTAAACATTTGTGATAGTTCAGATACCTTTTCCCAGGAAACTTCAGAAATGTGGACTAAACCTTCCAAATTCAAAGGTGTCCCGGCATTGTCACAATTAACCCTCACAAAAATACCAAAAGGTTCCACCCTGACTACATCCGCCTCAAATACGTCACCTAATTTCAAATTTTCAATCGCCCCCACTTCTTCACCCACCTTATCAGGCTCAGAAACCAATCTTTCAGAAAAAACTAGTCTATTTTTAGCTTGATCTACCTCCAAAACTCTGGTTTTAATTTTCTTTCCCATCATTTTTTCCGGATCACCTTCAAACTTTGTTCCAATTTGCGACCCGGGAATAAATCCAAAGAATCCAAATGGTGCAATTACTACCGCCCCACCACGATTCAACTCTTTAGCAAACACCGTAACTTCCCCACCACTCTTTTCTTTCTCTTTAAAATAATTCCAGCCATAGCCACTAGCCGCCCCGCGTATAGAAACTAAAATTTGACCTTTATCATTTTCTGGAGATTTAACTTGAACTTCAATTTCATCTCCAAGTTTAAGGTCATTAATATAATCCTTAACAAATTCAAATTCTTTTCCCAAAACTACCGCATCAGTTTTACCCCCAATATCAATATAAATTGCCTTATTTTTGATTGATGAAATTTTACCTTTAACCTCTTGCCCTTTTTTAAAACCTAACTTTTCCACACCTTCAGATTTTAATAAATCCTCCATCGTCAAAATTTCTTTCTTTAGTCCGCCTTTGGCAGAAACCTTTTTTGCTTTTTTTTCTTTTTTTGCCATATTTTTTAAAAATCCTTCCGAAGCTCATCAGAGCAAAGGAGAACAAAAAAATCCCGATTATTCGGGATTATTATTAATGCTTATTTTTCAATAAACATATTTAAACCAATAATAAAAACGTAAGTTTGCATTAACAAAGTGTACGTTTCCAAATAAACTATTAATAAAACTAAATTGTTAATTTATCGAATC
>CAYOPC010000057.1:0-3102 GCA_964405765.1 uncultured Gammaproteobacteria bacterium
GTATAAATATTTTCAATAGCAGCACCCTGAAATCGGAAAATTGATTGGTCGTCGTCGCCAACAACAAAAATGTTGGGGTTTTCCTGAGATTGGGTTAATAAATTAATAATTTCCATTTGGGATGAATTGGTATCCTGAAATTCATCGACCAAAAGATATTGGAATTTTTCCTGGTAATCAGCCAAAAGATTTGGATCGGATTTAAAACCATTGACCATCCATAAAATCATGTCGTCAAAATCAAAAAGATTTTGATTAATTAATTCCTGTTGGTAACCCCGATAAACTACCAGTAAGTCTTTTTGTTTTTCCAGAGAGTTTTGAGTTTTGACAATAAAATCTTTAATTTCTTGTTTGAGAACTGAAAGAGTAATCTGGTTTTGATTAAAAAGATTTAGATAATACTGAATTCTGGTTTGATAAAGAACATTGAGATTCTGTGATAAAAGCGATTCGATAATGCCGGTAATTTGAGGAGCGGCGTTTTTGGAGGCGCGAACGGCCGAAAGAGCATCGACAGTAGGTGCGGCAACTTTGATAAAGTCTTGAGCGTAATCAACCAGCTGTTGAAATTTATCCGGAGTGATATTTTCCCGTTTTAAATTTTGAATAGAGCGAATAATGTCTTTTTGAAAAAAATAAGCGGAATTAATATTTTTGAAACTGCTATTGTTGGGTAAATTATCAATGAGTTGGCGGATAATTTGGATTTGTTTGACGTCATCAATGGCGGTAGATTCTTTTGTGGAAAATAAAAACTTTTCGGGATTATCGCGAATGACAGAATTACAAAAACCATGGAAAGTAGAAATGCGGACACCATACGCGGAAGGGCCGATAATGGAAAGTAAACGGGAACGCATGTTGAGGGCGGCGTTTTCGGTGAAGGTAAGACATAAAATATTGTTGGGGTTAACTTGGGTAGTGGTAAGAATTTTACCGATTCGCAGGGTAATTGTTTGAGTTTTACCGGTTCCGGCTCCGGCAATGACCATGACCGGACCTTCGATATTATCGACGGCCTGACGCTGTTGGTCGTTGAGATTTTGGTATTCGGCTAAAAACTTGGCCTGGAAATCTTGAATCATTAGCTTATTTTACCAGCGGATGAACCAAACTTCTTAAGAACTTAAAATTATGTTCCTGATAGGCTTTAATAATGGGGTCATAAATTTGACTTAATCTTTCTTCAGTTTCGGGAAAATACGTTCGACGACCATAAGAACCAGGGAAAAATTTTTGGATTTGATGCTCAGCTGCCCGTAATATTTGTCCATCATCATTTAATTCAGGATTGTTTTTTAGACCGTATTGATAAGCCCGATTAAAAGCGTCGGCAGAACTTTTGCAGCCACCACGGTCAGCATCGCTAATAATTTTAGCCAGAATTGATCGAGGATGACCAGTGGACGCTCGATGTTCTTTGACAGCATAACAAATTTCTTCAAAATCTTTCGGAGACAAATTATTAATTAAATATTGATCGTGGCGAATAAGTTTTTCGCCTTCTGATTCGTGATTTTCCCGATCGACTGATAAGCCAATATCGTGTAAAGTGGCGGCAACGTAAGCCAGTTCAACTTTATCCGGCAGATATTTTTGGGCCAACAAAACTGCCATGTCCCTGACGGCAAAACAATGTTTCAGATCATGGCCGCCATCAAATTTTTGATACATTTTTTCGTAACAGCTAAGATTAAGGTAGGTAAATTTTTTCACGGAATGGTTATATTTTAACTTAAACCAGGTAGAATAGGCTGATGAGTAAGAAAGTAATCTTATTTGACTGGGATGATACTTTATTTAGCAAGAAACTTTATAAATGGAACCTTTTATCAAGCTTGGCAAAAATTTGCAAAGTAAGTATTGAACAGACAATTGCTGTTGATAATGGAGTGGTTACTGTTACTAAGTTAGATGAATTGTTGGTGATTTAGTATAGCCGGGTAAGGACAGCGGCGATAACAACCACACCAGCCAATAATACGATAAGGAAAGAATTTTTGGCCGATATTTCTTGGGTCAAAATTGATTCTTTGGAACTAATGGTTTTTTTAGCCACTTTTTTGGCGGCGGATTTTTTGGGAGCAGTTTTTTTCTTTGCCATATTAATTAATACTAACAGATTTTTGGCAAATTATTGCAAGAGTTTTTCGAGAATTTGTTTAGCAAGCTGAGGGTTAGCTGAACCATTTGAGGCTTTCATGAGTTGGCCGATGAGAAAACCGATACTAGCCGGATTCTTTTTGTAATCTTCAACTGCTTTGGAGTTTTGAGCAATTACCTCTTGGGCGATTTTATTAATTTCGTTGGTGTTGGAAATCTGAATTAATCCTTTGGATTTGGCAACATCGACTGGGTCAGTACCGGTTTGGTAACTTTCGACAATCACCTGCTTGGCGACAGTGGCAGAAATTTCAGATTTAGAAACTGAATCAAAAAGATTTTTGAAAAATTGAGGATTAATTTTGGCAAAATCAATTTCTTCTAACGTTTCGTTGAGATGAGTTTTGAGGGCACCAAGAAACAAGTTGGCAACAAATTTGGCCATGTCTTTGGTGGGGTTTAAAGAAATAGCTTGTTCAAAACATTTGGAAAAATTTAAATCCTGAGATAAAAGATTGGCGTCATAATCGTTAAGACCAAAATCATTTTGATAACGGATAAATTTTTGATCCGGAAGTTCGGGAAGAGATTGTCTGATTTTACTAATTTCTTCGTCGGTAAAAATAACTGGAGGAATGTCGGGTTCGGGGAAATAACGATAATCGGCTGAACCTTCTTTTTCGCGCTGTAAAAAAGTCTGATTTTTGACAGCGTCCCAACCACGGGTAGTCTTATTTTGCGCTGATTTTACTTCATGAGTCTCGGTAAAACTTTGGGTTTGACGGTCAATTTCGTATTGAATAGCAGATTGAACACCGGTAAGCGAAGCTACATTTTTGATTTCGACTAAGGGGGTATAAAAAATTTCCCCATTATCTTCAATTTTTAAATTGACAGTCGGTTCACAGCGCATACTTCCCTTTTCAATGTCAGCATCGGAAATGCCGGTATATCGGACAATTTGCTGAATCTTGAGAAGATAATTTTTGGCCATTT
>CAYOPC010000058.1:0-3076 GCA_964405765.1 uncultured Gammaproteobacteria bacterium
ACTCCAACTCCAACTCCAACTCCAACTCCAACTCCAACTCCAACTCCAACTCCAACTCCGAAAAATGATATTTTAGAGGAAATTAGCGAAAACGAAACGGGTCAAGATGTTTTGATGTCACCTGAAGATGTGCTTCAAAGAAAAATTAGAGAACTAGAAGAATCTGAAGTTAAAAAACCTCAAAAACTTGAAGGTGAAATCAAAATTGAGCTACAAAAACAAGAACAACCAACACGTTTTGTACCACCAAGACCGGAAGTGGTGAATCTAGAAAAAAAACAAAATCCGGTTTTTATTAAAAATGAAGAGGTTAAAGTGCCTCAACCACCACAATTAGCAAAAAAACCACAACCTATTTTCGATTCTTCAAAACAGAATGATGAACTAGAGGAAAAGAAAAAGATGGATTATGATGATTTATTTGGTAATGGGATTGTATAAAACATTATTAGTAAGCTGATTGGTATAATTGTTTTATGGCTAATAGGGCGACACTGACTAATGATGATTTGGAACAAATATCTCAGGCTAGTGATAATGTTTTAAAAAAAGTCAGACAAAAACAAGAGGGGTTTTTGAGTAAAGGAAATATTGTTAGTTTTGATGATCTAAAGAAAAGAAAAGGTGGTAATCAAATTAAAAATGACGAAATAATAACAGGTGAGCTAATAAATCTAGATGAGTATAGAAAAAAGAAAGGAACTGAGGTAGAGAGAGAAATTGACAGACTTTGCAAGAGCAAAACAGAAGAGTTGGGTGGTGATGATAGTTTCGAAAACGCTTTGAATTTAAGGGTTAAGGAGATGGTGGTGGAAGACAAGATAGAAACTAATAGGGACCAAATAGAAAAAATTAAAAAAATAATAATTGAAAATTCCGAAAATACCAGTGAACTTTCGGCTGAAGTAGAGGCCAAAAAAATTGTTTTACAAGCCGACAGTTTACAAGAAAATCATATAGATGAGGTAAGAAAAATTAAGGCTGAAGAGTTTACTAAGAAGTTTGAAGAAGAAGCAAAAAAAGCAAACCCGGAAATAACAGACGACCAATTAAAACTGGTAAATCAATATGCCGATTTAATAAATCAGGTTTATGATGGCGGACTTGAAAAATGGAAGAAAGAGTCAATTGAGGCTAATACTGATGTATCGACAGGAAAATTGGTTAGTGCCTGGGATGATGTTGAAGGATTAGTGGGCTTGTTAAAAAAAACACCAGAAGAATTTAAAAAAATCCAAGATTCTTATCGTCAAATAAGAAAAGGTTTTGATGGTTTGACTTTACCGTTTGAGAAATTATCTAAATTGAGTTCATTTGAAAGAGTAATGAATTCGCTTCAGAATAGTAAATTAGGTGAGGTTTTTGAATTGGTTCAAGGTGGCGGGTGGATGCAAAGGGTGGATAGGTTAACTGGCGGTTGGTTAAACAGAACAATTATTGAAACTACAGGTAAATTTGTTTCAAAAATCGGAAATCAGGCGGCGAGAGAATTTATTCAAAACTCAGTGGGGATTTTGGTAAAAGAAGGATTTAATAATGGGTTAAGAACTATTTTGAGCGGGGTGTTAAAAGGAGGAGTACAGGCAGCCGGGCAGGCCGCAGCTTCGGGAGCGGCGACTGGTGCAGGTGCTGCAGCTTCGGGGGCGGCGACGTCAGCATCAGTTCCAGTCATAGGCTGGATAGTAGCGGCAGCTATTTTAGCTTATCAATTTTTAGTTAAACCGATCTTAAAAAGAATAAATAATTTTTTTAAAAATATCGGAGTTAGTTTAGGAATAAAGGACTTTTTTCAAGATACTTTTGGAAAATTTTTGGGTGGGATATTTAATTTTATTTTTAAAACTTTGGCATTATTAGTTGGGTTGCCAGCTCTATTAGCTGGATTAGCGACGACAGCAATTACTCCAGTGGTAATTGCGGTTTTTGCCGGTTTTTTTGGATATCAAACTATGCAAGATAATCTGGTGTCAAGTTTAGTGCCACCAGTAGAGACAACAGATCAATCTAATACATCTACAACGGAAAGTAGCGATGGAACGACGTCTTCGATGCCGGGAAGTGATAATGCAGTGATACCCGGAGCAACATCATGCAGTGTGGCAGAAAAAGTGGTTTTGACTGGTCAGTGCCGAGGCAATAACCGTAATGTGCCGATGAGAGCTGATGGCAGATATTCAGGAAGAACGATATGCACTTCCGGTTGTGGCCCGACAGCAACCTCAGAAATTTTACAAGGGCAAAATAAAATGTACACACCAAAGTATTTAATGTCTAACCGATATTTAACAACGCTAAGCGGAGGGAAGGTGGATAATCCCTATTACAATACTTATTCCGGGAACGGAACGACTATGAGTATGGCCAGAACAACTTTAATGAGAGTTATGGGGAGTGGTAAAGTAACTACAGTGAAGTCTTGCAGTGTAACAACAATGAAAGGATTAATTTGTCAAGGTATGGCAGTATTGGTTCATATGAGGTATGGTAACGGAGGAGGTCACTATGCAGTGGCGGTAGCAGCGGATAATAATGGTAATATATGGATAAAGGATAATGGGAATGCTTCGGTAAATATATACCCGGGCGGAAGTTATTATAAGCGAAGCGGAGGCAAAAAAATTGATTATTGTTTTGGGGTTAAGGTTAAATAAAAATGGATAAAAGAATAAGTAAAAGAAAATTATTAACAATAGTTTTAGTGTTGGTTCTAATTTGGTTGATTCTTTCAATAATCAGGGATAATCTAGTGACTGATAATAATAAAACCGGAGAAATAACACCAACCTTGAAACCAGTACCAACAGAAACAGTTGATAATGTAAAGACAACAGGAGAGAGTGATACTGGAGCGGCTGAATGGATAGTATCTGACCAAGAAAAAAAAATAGACAGTCAAGTGTTAGATTTAGAGCAAAAAGTACCGATTGAAAATGACCAGTTTAAGTTGGTTTTTGACTATAGTGTTGATGTTTTTAGTTTTGTAGTAACATTTAAAGGGACTGGAGATGAAGGGCTAAAAAGTTTTCAGGGTTGGTTAAAAGAAAATGGTTATGGTGATATTCCTATGGAACAATTT
>CAYOPC010000059.1:0-2521 GCA_964405765.1 uncultured Gammaproteobacteria bacterium
TTTTCAGGGTTGGTTAAAAGAAAATGGTTATGGTGATATTCCTATGGAACAATTTATAATCAGATAGAAAATAGAGTTGTTGAATTGGTGTTAGAAAATTGGATTAACATTTTGTTTTTAATAAAGTAAAATGGTGATATGGGTCTGATTAAAAAATACGGGTTAATTGTATTATTGTGTTTTTTGATAGTAATATTGATTTTTTTAAAAATTAAATATAGCAATAGGGGTGTTGTTGAGGTAAGTAATAATCAAACAAGCCAGCTGGTTGAGGATCGGGCGATGGTGGTTGATAAAACCAGAACTACCCCAACCATAGATTTAGATACTTACGAAGATGAATCTGTGTTGGTAAGGTTAGATAATTTAGAACCGTACTTTCCTTATCAGGGGGAATATTTTAGAACTGAAAGATATTTAACTCCTGGTTATTTAGAAGTAATAGTAAAAAGCGAGAATGAATTAAACGAAGCGATGAAAGAAGTGGAATCTTGGTTAAGGGAACACCAGACTGATCCGCAACAAACACAATGTGTTTATGTTTTTAAATAAATCTAGTCTTGTAAACGAACAGGCATAATGATGTGAGTAAAAGAAGGGTCGGATTGGTCGTGGAAAAAGACCGGAGTAAGGCTTTCATTTAATTCAACTAAAATTTCCTGGCTTTTACAAACATTCAAAAAATCGGTTAAAAATTTATAATTAAAAGCGACTTCGAGGTTTTCACCTTCGGTTTTAACTTCTAGTTGGGTTTGATTTTGGCCGATCTGAGGAGCATTAGCGCTTAATTCGAGACGATTAGGTTTAATACTAACCCGAACAACATTGGCTGATTCGCGAGCAAAAACAGAGGCTATTTTGACTGATTGAAGTAATTCACTGTGGTTAATAAAAATTTTAGTTGAGTAAGATTCGGGGATTAATTTTTGATAGTCAGGAAAGTCACCATCAATGAGACGAGAAATTAGTTCAACATCGTCCATAAGAAAAACGACTTGATGTTCATCGAGAGTTAATCCAATTTTTACCTTTTGATTGTTTTTAGAGAGTTTGGTGACCTCTATGAGGCTTTTGGCGGGGATAATAAAGTTAATAGTTTGGTCAGTTTTTAAATTAAGGGGAGTATTTAATTTAATTTCTTTAAAGGAAAGACGAAAACCATCAGTAGCAACAAAGCGAATAAAATCCTGATTAAAAGAACAAAGAATACCAGTTAAAACTGGACGAGTATCATCAACGGCAGCAGAAAAGGAAATTTGAGAAATAGCTTGGGTTAAAAGATTAACATCAAGTTCAAATTCAGTATCAGGATTAATTTGAGGGAATTCAGGAAAATCTATTGGTGGAAGAGTGGTAAAGGTGGATTGATTTTTTTCTGACGAAAGAGTAATTAAATTATTCTTTAATTCTAAATCGAGTTTTCCAGAAGGAAGATAAGAAACAAACTCGGTTATTTCTTTTGAAGGGATAGTAATACTTCCCTCTTGGTCGATTTTGGCACCAATCCAGTAGTTAATACTTAATTCTAAGTTGGTGGCAGATAATTTAAG
This sequence comes from uncultured Gammaproteobacteria bacterium, assembly GCA_964405765.1. Taxonomy (GTDB): domain Bacteria; phylum Patescibacteriota; class Microgenomatia; order UBA12405; family UBA12405; genus WARW01. The sequence goes on from CAYOPC010000059.1 coordinate 1,551, forward strand.
ACGACCTTGGTCGGTGGAAAATAAAATATTACTTAAGACAGGTAATTGATTTTTAGAAGAAACGAAACGGGAAACATTGTTCAGGGCAAGGTTAAGGTTCTCCTGAAGAAGAGAAAGGTTCATTGGTTTTATTATAGATATAAATTAATAAAAAGAATAGTAGTGGTAGTTATTAGGTAGGTTAATAAGTGGAGTATTAAAACAAAAGGTTTGAAAAATCGAGTAAAATTATTAGTTTTGTTTTGTTTAAAAGAGAAAGTAGTTGGTAAATTAGTAGTAATCATAATTATTTGTCTTATAAAGTTAAATTGGGTTGGGGTAAGTTTCGGGGGAAAAGATTAAAAAATATGGTGGAAAGGTATGTGGATAAGTAGGGGTGGAATGTGGATAAGTTTAGAAACATTAAAAAGATGATTTTATTTGGTTGATAAGTTTAGTGATTTGTGGATTAGTGGAAAAATCATGGTGGATTTTATCGCGGGCGTGCATAATACTGGTATGATCACGGCCACCAAGAAACCGGCCAACTTCTTCTAAAGGTAAATTAGCTTCGTTTAAAAGGAGATAGGCGGTGATGTGGCGGGCTTGAACTAGTTCTTTTTTTCGACTTTTACCACATAAATCCCCGGTTTTAAAATTGAAATATTTAGCACAAACAGAAATGACATGTTTAGGATTTAGTTTGGTAGATCGTAAATCATAGAATGTAGAATTAGAATTTGATTGTGGGTCAAAGAAGTGTTGAGTAAAATCAAGAGTGATTTCCCCTACCCCACTAGCGATAGATTGGATAGTTAATTGTTGAATTTTGCCATTAATTTCCCGAATGTTTGATTCAATATTATTGGCTAAAAAAGAGGCAGCGTCAGGAGAGATTTTTATCCCCTTTTCTTCGATTTTTTGATTGATAATGGCAACTCGCATTTCATAGTCAGGAAGTTGGATATCAACAGTTAAACCGCCTAAAAATC
>CAYOPC010000060.1:0-2480 GCA_964405765.1 uncultured Gammaproteobacteria bacterium
TGGTAAAATTGGCAATGAAATTTTTTGTCCAAACGTTTGGCTGTATTCAAAATACCTCTGATTCCGAAAAGGTCCGGGGATTTTTTTTGGCTAAAGGCGATGAGGAAGTAAAAAATTGGAAAGACGCCGATATGGTGATTATCAATACTTGTGTGGTGAGGCAATCGGCAGAAAACAGGGCCTATGGGTTGATAGATAATGTAAATAAATTTAACCAAGGATCAAACCTCTCTGTCGCCTTGTCGGCGACATCTCCCCTTAAAAAAGGGAGAAGTCTTAATAAAATTAGAATAATTGTAACTGGGTGTTTGGTGGGGGTAATGAAAAAAAATACTAAAAAAAGAATGGAGGCAAAAAAGAATTTTCCGGGAGTAGATTTTGTACCGATGGAAAATTTTGAAATTGATTATGAGCCGATTAAAAAATTTAATGACACGGTGTTGGTGCCGATAAGTTACGGTTGTAATAATATGTGTTCCTATTGTATTGTGCCGCAAGCCCGAGGATCAGAAGTTTCCCGAAATATGGAAACAATTTTAACTGAAGTTGATGAAGCGATTAAAAATGGTAATAAAAAGATTTTATTAATCGGACAAAACGTAAATTCGTATGGAGCGGATATGTCAATCTCCCCTGACCCCTCTTTCACCCTCCAATTCGGCGGGCAGGCAAGAGGGAAAAATTTTGGATACGTCAGAATGGGAAAAAAGAGATTTAAGAGTTTATTTCCTTATTTATTGGAAAAAGTAGCAAAAAAAGATTTGGAAAAAGTGTCGTTTGTGAGCAATAACCCGTGGGATTTTTCGGATGATTTGATTGAAGTCATGGCTAAATATAAAAATATTGATCGATTGATTCATTTGCCATTTCAGGCGGGTGATGATGAAATTTTAAAAAAAATGAACCGGAATTATACCAAGCAAGAATATTTAGATTTAGTTAAAAAAATTAAAGATAAAATTAAAGATGCCCGGTTTACTACTGATATTATTATTGGATTCCCGGGTGAAACTGAGGAAAAATTTGAAGAAACAGTGGATATTTGTAAACAAGTGAACTTTGAAGTAGCGTACTTAAACAAATACTCCCCCCGACCTGGGACTGTAAGTGAAAAATTATATAAAGATGATGTGCCGATGAAAGTGAAGAAAGAGAGGTGGGTAAGACTCAATGAATTAATTAATAATTAAGAATTAATAATTAATTAAGGTGGTTGGCGATGTTGGTGTTGTGTTCGTCTAAAGTTTTGGCGTAATACATAACGCCGTCGTCACCGGTGATATAGTAAAAATAATCTGATTCAATCGGATGAAAAGCGGCATAAAGAGAATTATATCCAGGATTACAGATAGGTTGAGGAGGCAGACCGGTGTTTTGATAGGTGTTAAAAGAAGAATTTGTTTGCTTAATTTGATCACTGGTAACCGGTTGCCAATATTTAGTAATAGATTTACTTTGAGAATCGCGGGCATATTGGACAGTAGCATCAATTTGAAGAGCCATGCCTTCCCTGAGACGATTAAAAATGATTCCAGAAATCATCTGTTTTGATTTGAGAAGTCTACCTTCACGCTCGAGAAGAGAAGCTAATATAACCGCATCGGCATCCGAAATTGTTGAGGTTTTGTCTAATTTCGCTTGGGCAAATTGTTTATCAAAATTAGTTTGAATAGTAGAAAGGATTTGATCGAGAGTGAAATATTGGGGAATAAGATAACTGTCAGGGAAAATATAGCCTTCTTTAGTTTTTACAGCTTTAACAAAATCGGCTGATTTAACTGAAGAATCTTGGGGAAAGGCATCAGTGAGTTCTTCAACCCGTAAACCTTCAAGGATTTTTAACCAATAATCAGTAATACCAGCAGTAGTAAGTTTAATAGCTATGTCTTTGGAAGAAAGATTAGGAGAAATTTTAAAATTACCGGCTTGAATTTTTTGATTTAGGGAGAGCCGATAACTGTAATAAAGAAAAACATATTTATTTCTGATAAGTCCAGCGTCTTGAAGCTTTTGGGAAATAGACTTAATTCCCTCGCCCGATTTGATAGTAAAAATTTTATCAGTTTCATCAGAAGAAACCGGTTGATTATTTTGATAAAAAAAACCAAAGAATCCCACGACACATAGTAAAACTATGATTAAAAATAAAATAAAGATTTTTTTGAGCATTTAAATTTCGTCAAATAAAGCCCGACGATAGTTATTTTTCTTTTCGTCGTGAATGAAAATTCGGCCACATTTACAAGTGACAGTTATTTGACCGCGAACTTGTTTACGTTTACCTTTTGAAAGCGGAGTGCCACAACCGACACAGCGTTTTTGAGATAATAACCAAGCTTGAATGGGAGCAATTAAATCTTTAATCATATTTTTATTTCAGCCAAAGGCTGTTTTTTAACTAATAACACGTTTTAAAATAACGGCAGCAGCGATAGCGTCAATATTTTTTTTGTAGTCTTTTTTTGGCTTTTTGTTGGCCA
>CAYOPC010000061.1:0-2466 GCA_964405765.1 uncultured Gammaproteobacteria bacterium
AGTCATTGATGTTGTAAAATAAGTCAGATGTATTTTACCAAATATCAGTCTTATTTTAAGCTTTTAGCCTTAACTATTCTTTCTCCTCTCCTTTTCTGGCTGATTTTCTACTTCAACCTCCCCGGTAAAATTGGCTTTGGCAATGTTTCTCTAGAAACTGTTTTTTCTAATTACGACGGACCTAACTACATGGTCATTGCCAAATGCGGTTACAACAAAAATTGTATTGGTCCTAACTTTTCTTTACCCCAACCACTCGAATATTATCCAGCTCATTTTCCTGGATATCCTTTATTAATTAAATTCTTCAATAATTTCACTACTGGTCCCAAAGCCATGCTTTTTTCCACTCTTTTAGGATCAATTTTTCTTAGTTTAATTCTTTTTGAATTTTTAAAGCTCTTTGTCAAAGAAAAAAAAGCTTTTTGGTTAACCACACTTTTCTTATTTTTCCCAGCTCGTTTCTTTATTTTACGTTCAGTCGGTGCCCCAGAAACCTGGTTTTTAACTAGTATCATTGCCTCGGTTTTCTTTTTCAAAAAAGATAAAATTTGGCTTTCAGCTATTTTTGCCGCCCTAGCTCAAACTTTCAAAACTCCAGCAGTTTTATTGGTTTTATCCTATGCCATCATCGCCATTTATGAATTAGTTAAAACAAAAAAAATTATTCCTGTTGTCAAAAAATATTACCCATACTTACTCACTCCAATTACTATTTTATTAATCTTTTATCTTTATTATCTCCAGACCGGCAATTTATTGGCCTATTTTCAAAGCGGGGATAACTTTCATTTAAATTTTTTACCTTATTTAGTTTTTATCAGTACCAAATCTTGGATCAACACTATTTGGCTCGAAGATATCATTTATATTTTCTTTATTAGTATGTATGGTGTTTATCGACTTCTCAAAAAATATAAATTTGATATTATTGCCATTTTCCCCTTAGTCTTTCTTCTGGCGACTTTATTAGTCGCCCATCGTGACATCAGTCGTTATATTTCTCCTATTTATCCTTTTTTATTACTTGCTTTCCAAAAATTTCTCAACAAAAAATCTGTCAAAATAATTTTATTACTTTTACTTCCGGCCATTATCCTTTACGGTATTAACTTTGTCTGTGGTAATGTCGCCCCAATTTCCGACTGGACCAATTATTTATAAAAAATAATTTCCTCCCTTCATCAAGGGAGGATGGCCGAAGGTCAGGTGGGTTTTAACTAATATAAAATTTCCCGTCTTCTTCTGTCAGTAAATCTTTCATTAACATCATCGATAAAGTAGTTGAAACTTCAGTTACATTCTTTTTGGTTATTTGACAAATTTCATCACAACTCATCGGCTCATTTTCCAATAAATCAATCATTATTCTTTCCAAATCATTTAAATTACTATAATCCTTAAATAAATTTTCCTGACTTGGCATAGCAATTTTATCTTCAAAAATATCCTTCGGTTCGGTTAAAATTTTGGCACTGCCGGTTTTAATTAACCAATTAGTCCCTTCTGACGTTTTAGAATTTATTGGTCCGGGCACTGCCAATATTTTTCTACTTTGCTCCAAGCCTAATTTGGCCGTAATCAAACTACCTGATTTTATTCCCGCTTCTATTACCACAATCCCCACAGTTGCTAATCCCGAAACTATTCTGTTCCGTTGAGGAAAACTCCAATTAGTCGCTTTAAAATCAGCTTCGTATTCTGAAATTATTAGCCCGCCGGTTTCTAAAATTTTAGTATAAAGTTTATCATTGTCTTTCGGACATAATTCATTCAAACCGCTCCCTAATACCGCTATGGTTTTTCCTCCCAAATCTATACAATTTCCATGAGCCTGACTGTCAACTCCGTACATAAATCCCGAAACTACCGTTGTTTTTTGAAAAACTATTTCTGGCATAATTTTTTCTACTACTTCCTTGCCGTAACGGGTAATTTGTCGGCTTCCCACTATTGCCACTACTTTTTCAAAAATATTTTTATTCCATTCTCCTCGATAAAATATTTTTTCTGGACAATTTTTTATTCCTTTCAAACTCTCCGGAAAATCTTTTTTCTCTATTATTTTTATCGGCCACTTTTTCCATTCATTCATAAATTTTAACCCTTGCCCTGTCAAGGGAAAGGGTAGGGTTAGGGTTTATTTATCAATATAAATTTCCATAATATTTTAACCTTCTGATAGTTTTATCATCATTCAAAACTATACACACCGCATCTATTCTGTATTTAGAAAATATTTTTGCTCTCAGTGATTCTAAAACCAAAAAAGATTCTGCCACCCGTCTCACTTGTCTCAATTTATTTTTAGTAATCATTTCTTCCGGACTTCCGTATTTATCTCCGACTTTAAGTTTTACTTCTACAAACACCAGCCAATCTTCATCTGACATTATCAAATCAATCTCACCTAGATTATTAGAATAGTTCGACTCAATTAATTTAAAACCTTTTTCCATCAAAAAT
>CAYOPC010000062.1:0-2362 GCA_964405765.1 uncultured Gammaproteobacteria bacterium
TGAGATTACCTGTAACCAAACCGGTGATCTTAACTTAGACGGTATAGTTAATTCCTTGGATGCCAACCTCTTAAAAGATTCCTTATCTAAACAGGAAGAGGGTTTTATCATGACATCAACAATCACTCCCAATCCAACCCGGACACCAACTGAAGATCAAATATTAACCGATATTTTATTAAAAATTTCCGTTATGGCTGACATTCACAACAATACTAGTGGACTTAAAAGAATGATGGAAAAAGCCAAAAATCGTGGTTCGTCATTGGTAGTTTTAGCTGGCGATTTATCGGAAAACGGTCTTAAAAAAGAATTAACCGCCGTCAAAAAAGCCGCTGACAGTATTAATCTTAAATATGCCGCTATCCCGGGAAATCACGACGAAAGAAAAACTTATTTTGATGATGTTTTCGGGAAAAAATATCAGTCAATTAGATTTGATAATTATAAAGCCAAAATACTTTTAATTAATGATAGTTATTCTAAAGGCTTAGGTAATAGTCAAAAAAAATGGTTGGAAAACGAAATGCCTGAATGTCAACAAATAACTTGTATGATTATCATGCATATGCCTTTAAATCATCCAACCTCCGACTTAGTTTGGGGTAAATATAGTTCCGTAAATAAAAAAGACGCTGAATGGTTAAAGAAAATGATTGTTAATAACCAGATTAAAAAAGTAGTTACCGGGCACATTCATCAGGTAAAAAATTACACCTTAGGTGGCTTCGAAACCCAAATCGTCAGTCCTATAAAAGGTTCTAAACCTGTCTATGGGGAATTTTTATTTAATAATGGACAAATTACCACTACTATAGTTTCTGATGCCACCAATTAGTTTTTCTGTATTTTTAATCCGAATTCTGGTATAATTCCCACTATAATAATTTTGTAGTGTTAAAGATTTGGGGCTGGAGAGCCCCTTTTTTAATCTACCAAAAAGGAGAAATTATGGATTTAAAAAAACTGCCAAAAACAGAATTTGCTGCTGCTGTGGCTCAAATTGCCGGTGAAAGGAATATTGATGTTCAGTCAATTTTAGATTCCATTGAGTTTGGTTTAATTTCTGCCTACAAACGCGATCAAAAAGAACACGGAATTGAAGTCCCCGACGAAGCGGAGTTTAAGGTAGAATTATCTCCCGAAAGCGGATCGTTCAAGGTTCTCCAAATTGATGAAACCAAAGAAACCGACGTCACCCCTCCGGGTTTCGGTCGTATTGCTGCTCAAACCGCCAAACAAGTTATCGATCAGAAAATTCACGAAGCTGAAAAAGAAACCGTTATTATTGAATTTCAAAAGAAAATTGGTTCTTTAGTTCCCGGTATTGTTCTCCGTTCTGATCCTTATAAAATGGTCGTTAGTGTTGGTAAAACTGAAGGCGTTTGCCCCAAAGATGAACAAATCAAAGGTGAATCGATTCAATTAGGTTCCCGTAAATGGTTTTTGCTTAAATCCATCTACAAAGATGAAGAAACTGGCAAAAGCGAAATTGTTTTATCTCGTCGTGATCCTGAATTTATTAAACAGCTTTTTACTCGTGAAATTCCTGAAGTTGGCAATAAATCTGTTTCTATTGAAAGAATTGCCCGATCTGCCGGCGAAAGAACTAAAGTCGCCGTTTCTTCCAACCAGGCTGGAGTCGATCCGGTCGGTTCTTGTATCGGTCAAAAAGGTTCCCGAATTCAGGCTATCTTAAACGAACTTCCATCAAGCGAAAAAGTCGATGTAGTTCCTTTTTCAAAAAATATTAATCAATTTATTATTCAGGCTTTATCTCCGGCTCAAGACATCAAAGTTGTTGCTATTGACCGTAACTTAGCTACAGTTTCTGTACCTGAAAATCAATTAGCTTTAGCTATTGGTGGTGGTGGCGAAAATGTTAGACTGGCAGGGCAGCTGGTTGAGCTGGAAATAAAAATAACCCAAAATCAGGAATAAATTCATAGTCCCTGGTTTTCAAAAATATGACACAAGATATACATACGGGCTTTCGTCCGCCAATTGTCACCGTTATGGGTCATGTTGACCATGGGAAGACTAGCCTTCTGGATCGTATTCGTTCCACCGACGTTGTCAAACGTGAAGCCGGTGGTATTACTCAGCATATTGGTGCTTACCAGGTTCAGGGAATTACTTTTATTGATACTCCTGGCCATGCTGCCTTTTGTGACATGCGCTCCCGCGGAGCTCAAATTACCGATGTTGTCGTTTTGGTTATCGCCGCTACCGAAGGTATTATGCCTCAAACTAAAGAATGTATTGAATATATCAAAAAGTCCGATATTCCCGTCATTGTTGCCATGAATAAGATGGATCTCGAAGGTGCCTCTCCGGAAAAAATCAAAGGTCAATTAGTTGA
>CAYOPC010000063.1:0-2353 GCA_964405765.1 uncultured Gammaproteobacteria bacterium
ATAGCAGTAATTGGTGTTGGTTATGTGGGTTTGGTGACGGGAACATGTTTGGCGGAGGTGGGTAATGAGGTGGTGGGGGTAGATATTGATAAAGAAAGAATTGATAATTTAAATAAAGGGATAATTCCGATTTATGAACAGGGTTTAGAGGAATTGGTAAAGGAGAATATTGCTCATGGTAGATTAAGTTTTACCACTGATATTGTTGAGGCGGTGAGAAATTCTGAAATAGTTTTTATTGCGGTGGGAACGCCGCCAATGGCTAATGGAGGGGTAAATTTGGAATACGTGAAAGCGGCAGCAACATCAATTGGTAAGAGTATGAATGGTTATAAGGTGATTGTAAACAAATCGACGGTGCCAGTTGGGACGGGTGATGTAGTGACTAAAATTGTCGGAGAGAAGTATCGGGGTGATTTTGATGTGGTTTCAAATCCGGAGTTTTTGAGGGAAGGAACGGCAGTAACTGATTTTATGAATCCGGATCGGGTGGTGATTGGGACATCTTCATCAAGGGCAGAGGAAGTGATGTGTCAACTTTATAATAATTTTGGAACGGAAAATTTGGTAGTGACGGACATTAAGACGGCGGAAATGATTAAGTATGCTTCAAATGCGTTTTTGGCGACGGAGATTTCTTTTATAAATTCGGTGGCTAATCTGTGTGAAAAATTGGGAGCAGATGTGGAAAAAGTGGCTCAGGGAATGATGTTAGACAAAAGGATTGGTCAAAAGGCATTTTTGCATGCCGGGGTTGGCTATGGCGGAAGTTGTTTTCCAAAGGATGTTAAGGGTTTGATTCAGATTGCTCAGGAAAATGGAGTCAGGTTTGGGATATTGGAAGAAGTGGAAGAGACTAATAATGCTCAAAAACAGTCTTTGTTGGGGAAGATACAAAAATTATTGGGTGAGGATTTGGGAGGAAAGAATATTGCAATTTGGGGTTTGGCTTTTAAACCTCATACCGATGATGTACGTGAGGCACCGGCGCTGGCGGTGATTAAACAACTTTTGGATAGAGGGGTAAAAGTTCGGGTCTTTGATCCGGTAGCCCAACGTCAGGCGAAGAAAATTTTGGGTGAGAGTGTGGTTTTTGAAAAGGATTTGAAAAAATCGGTAGAAAATATTGATTGTTTGGTAATTGTAACCGAATGGCCGGAATTTAAAGCCGTAGATTTGGAAATGCTTTTGGAAAAGATGACAACACCATATATAGTAGACGGAAGGAATATTTTTGATCCAAAGGAAATGAAAAAGAAAGGGTTTAAATATATTTCGGTGGGAAGATAGATTGGTCAGGTAGTAAATTAGCATGCGGATTTTAACACTTAAACCTAACTTAGGCTACTATTTTGGATGTTTTGGGTTTGGAACGATAGATTTCGAGAGTATAAATGAGAAAAGCAAAGGACAGGTAAGTTTCCCCTATCTCCTGAGAAATGATAAAGTTGGCTCTGGGTCCTTGTGATAGAAGGTATAGATATTGAAAATGATCGATGAGGATATAGAATGAAAAAACACAGAAGAAAGCAAATATGGTACTAAAGGGAAAAGTGAAGATGGATAATTGGTGGTATTTTTTGGGGAAAAATTTTCTGAGAATAGGCCTTGATAACATACCGTATAGACTGACTAATATATATCCCAAGTGAAGGAGATGATGTTGGATAAAATCTAAATTGTGAATAGTAATTTCTTTTTGGGCATTGATTGCTTGGTATTTTTCTGGAGTTTGGATATTAAAAATTCTTTGGCCCCAAGAAATTTCTTCGCCGGCATTAAAAAATAAACCAAGGGAAAGTAAGGCGAAGAAGATACCATAAAACTTAGGCTTATTACTGCGGAAAAAGCGGGTAGATATTTTAAGTGAATAGATGCTGGCCAAATAATACAGTATTGGTTGAATGTTTTCCAAGAGGCCGTCTTCTTTGGTAAGTTTATAAAAAAGGGTGTATTCCGAGTAAAGGAAGAATGGATATGAAAGGATTAATAATAAAGGCATGAGTAAATAAATGGTTTGATGAGTTTGGTTTTTGAATTTGGGGAAAGTGATGTAGAAAATAGTTCCACTGATAGCAACTAAATTTAGAAAAATAAGTCGGTGGAGGTGAAAAGTGGAAAAGACAAAATTGGCATAAAAGTGTTTTTCTAGAAATAAAATGGCGATATAGCCTATCAGTAAAAACGGAAAAATAATTTTGTTGTTAATTTTTTTGAAAAAATCAGGATAAAGTTTTACTTTTAGAGCAGAAAGGATAAGGCTGAGCGAAAGATAAATAATTAAGATTACATCGGCACTGATTTTAAAATGAGTTTGACAAAAACCTGGGTAGAAATAAGTGTCGAGAGCAGA
>CAYOPC010000064.1:0-2304 GCA_964405765.1 uncultured Gammaproteobacteria bacterium
ATTTGATTTTGATATTGGTTATTTTTCTGGGATTATTGATGTATAGGTTTGTAAAAAGGGATAGTTTGATATATGTGGTTAATCAAAGTTTGCCGGGGACAGAGGCGGGATTGTTAAATGGAATGTTATGGGGAGACAAAACGGGTTTTAGCAAAGATTTTTATGATCAGTTAAAAAATAGCGGACTGGTTCATTTAGTGGTGGTGAGCGGAAGCAATATTATTTTGGTGTTTAAAGGGTTGGTAGAAAATTTAGCAAGATTTTTGGGTAGGAAAAAGGCCATTGGGTTAGGGTTTGTAGTAGTTTTGGGATATTTGGAGATAGTGGGTTGGGAGATACCGGTGGTAAGAGCGATGATTTTGGTGTCGGTGATGTATTGGGCGCAAGTTTTAGGGCGGAAATATAATTTAGTCAGAGGAATAATTTTGAGCGGGTTAATCATTATTTTGGCTTGGCCGGGGTCGTTGGGCGAAGTCAGTTTTTGGTTGAGTTTTGGAGCGTTTATCGGAGTAGTAACTTGTCCTTGGAAGGGAATATTAGCGTCGGGTTTTTGGGTGAGTTTGTGGATTAGCCCGATAATGGGGTTATTTTTTGGGAAAATAAATTTGGTGGGACTAGTAAGTAATATGTTAGTAATTTTGGTGGTAGAGACAGCGACGGTAGTGGGGTTTTTAGGATCGATAATGGGAGTAATGATTCTGGTGTTGGGAAAATTGGTTTTGTGGTTAATTTGGCCGCTGCTAAAATATTTTTCGACAGTGGTGGAAGTAGTAGGGAGTTGGAGGTGGGTAAATTTAGAAGTAAAATTTAATTATTTGATATTGTTGGGGTGGTATGTGATATTAATTTGGTTAAAAACCCGCTTCCCGATAAATCGGTATCCTCACTTGATAAAGGGAGGAAATACTAAAATTAAAAATAAAATTTCTCCCCTTAATCAAGGGGAGATGTCTGAAAGACAGAGGGGTTTAATGAATAAAATTAATTAATAATACCCACCCCTAACCCCTCCCTGGGGGGAGGGAAAATCTTTTTTTACCCCACCCAAGGTGGGGTGAGGGTTAAAATATTTATATATTCTGAAAGACAGAGGAGTTTATTATGAAATATTTGGTTGACGTTGAAGCTAAGACAAAAAGAGGAAATATAAAATATTTGGATAGATTAAGAGAGATAGCTAGAAGTAACAGAAAAAATCCAACTCAGGCGGAATTTATAATGTGGCAGTATTTAAGAAAAAATAAATTTGGTTATAAATTTACTAGACAAAAACCAATTTTTAGATTTGTTTTAGATTTTTATTGTTCCAAATTATTGTTAGCGATTGAGATTGATGGAGATTCGCATAATTTTAAAGCTAATTATGATTCTGAAAGGGATAAGTATTTGGAAAGAATGAATATAAAAACATTAAGGTTTAAAAATGAAGAGGTTTTAAACAATTTTTTGAAAGTTAAAGATGAACTTCTCCCCTTAATCAAGGGGAGATGGTCCGAAATTTCGGACCAGAAGGGTTTTAAATGAAACGATTTATTTTATTTATTAGTCTAATTGGTTTGGTGGTGATGTTTTGGTTAACATTGCCAAACAGTAAGCCGGTAGTAGTGGTATGTGATGTGGGGCAAGGGGATGCGATTTTGGCGACATACAAAAATATTCAAATGTTATTTGACGTGGGCCCGAATAATAAAAAAATTTTGAAGTGTTTAGAAAATCATGTGCCGTTTTGGGATAAGACAATCGAGGCAGTAATTTTGAGTCATGGAGACAGTGATCATGTGGGTGGCTTGGCGGATTTAATGAAGGCATATAAAGTAGAGATTTTTTTTAGTAATGGTTACTTGGATGAGGATATTGAACAAAAAATTTACTCACAAAAAATTGGCCAAAATGATATAGTTTTGTTAAGTTTGTTTAATTTTGAGGTGGTTTGGCCAGAGAAAAATGGGCCCGCCGGCAGCGATGCAGTCTTGGCGGGTAAAGACGTTAACGAAAATTCGGTGGCGGGTATTTTGACAGTTAAGGAAGGGACCACGCCAAAAGCTTCGCATTTAGGCGGGCAGGCTTGGTCGATGTTTTTGAGCGGGGATATGGAAAAAGAAGCGGAGCAGAAATTGGTTTGGCGGCAGATTTTAAAATCGCCAGTAAAGGTGTTAAAGGTGAGTCATCATGGGTCAAAGACAGCCACAAGTGGGGAGCTGCTGGAAGTTTTAAAACCGAAAATAGCGGTAATCAGTGTGGGGAAAAATAATCAGTTTGGTCACCCGACAGAGGAGGTAATGGAAAGGTTAAAAAAAGTTGGAG
>CAYOPC010000065.1:0-2250 GCA_964405765.1 uncultured Gammaproteobacteria bacterium
AAAAACCACCAAAAACTCCATCTTTTCTTATTTCTTCAAACTCACTTCTTTTAGAGATTCTATTTCTTTTTTTCAACACACCAAATTATATCTTTTTTATTCCCCTCTTATTAAAGAAGGGTTAGGGGAGATTGTGCTTTAAGCCGATATCTTTTTTCGACCTTGAGCTCTTCTTCTCTTCAAAACATTTCGTCCAGTTGCACTCATCATTCTTTTCAGAAATCCGTGAACTCGTGAATGTCTTTTGGTTTTTGGTTGATAGGTTCCTTTAGTTGCCATATCGCTAATTCTACCATAAAAATTAAATTAAAAATCAACTAATAAAATATTCTTTTACTAAAGACTTCCGCCCTTTTTTAAGGGAGAACCTACCTGCCAGCAGACAAGTGTCATGGCTTTGTGAGACAAGAGGGTTTTACTTTAAATTGGTTCTTTCTTTTTGTGGAAAACTCATCTATTATTATGTGGATAACTCAAGAATGATGAAAATCATCCTCAATCCCGCCACTGCGGGATAATTTCCTCCCCGAAATATATTGCCTTATTTTACTTTTATTTTTTTAGTCATTAGATATTAGAAATTAGTCATTTTCACTTATGGATCTTAATCGGCTTTGGAAAAACACTCAAGAGGAAATCAAAATCATTTTGTCTCCTGCCGTCTATCAAACCTATATCAGTAAAACCGAACTAATCAGTCTAGAAAACAACTTAGCCACTTTAGCTTGCCCCAATTCCTATCTAGTCGATTTTAATAAAAAACGACACTATCATTTCATCAAAACCGCTCTTGATAATCAAACCAAAACTGACAATACTCTTAATTTTATTGTCAAAGAATCAACTCCCGAAACCACCATCCAACCACCACCTTCACCACTTTTTGAATATACCAGTCAAAAAAACACCTTTCAAAATTCCCTTCACCCCAAATATACCTTTGACACCCTAATTGTTGGTAACAGTAATAATTTCGCCTACGCCGCCGCCCAAGGTATCGTCAAAAATCCCGGTCTTTCTTATAACCCCTTCTTTATCTGGGGTGGAGTCGGGGTCGGCAAAACCCATCTTATGCAAGCTATTGGTCACGATATGCTTAAAAAGAATCCCAATTTAAAAATCAAATATTTCCCCGCTGAAACCTTTGGTAATGAACTAATTGCCGCTCTCAAAAGCAAAACTATGAATCAATTCAAAGACAAATATCGCAATCTCGATTGTATTTTAGTTGACGATATTCAATTTATTGCCGGTAAAGAATATATTCAAGAAGAGTTTTTCCACACCTTCAATTCACTTCATATGAATGGTAAACAGGTTATTCTTACTTCCGATCGAAAACCTAGTGAAATTGATCACCTCGAAGATCGTTTAGTCTCCCGATTTTTAGGCGGTTTAACTGTTGATATCCAACTTCCTGACTATGAAATGCGAGTCGCCATCATCAATCAAAAAATTGAAGAGAAGGGGATAAAAATTACTCCTGACGCCGCTTCATTTTTAGCCAACAATATTGAATCAAATATTCGTGAAATTGATGGCAAAATTCAACAATTAACTATTCAATCTATTGCCAGCGGGGTAGGGGAAATCAGTCTTGATTTTGCCCAACATTTTTTTGATCCATCCATTTCTGATTCTACGATCTACGATCTACGATCTACTAAACTAAATCCCAAACATGTTATTTCTGTTTGTGCTAAATACTTCAATATTAAAACCGGGGATTTATGTGGTAAAAGTCGTAAAAAAGAATTAGTTCAAGCTCGTCATATTACTGCTTATCTTCTCCTCAATGAAGCCAATCTACCTTTAGAAGAAGTTGGTCGTTTTCTTGGCGGCCGCGATCATACCAGCATTATGCACGCTCGCGACAAAGTCCACCATGACTTTTCCACTAATCCACAAATCACTAAACTTATCAACCAAATAAAAGCATCTTTTTAATGTTTCAAAACTTATCCACATTTCATCCTCACTTATCCACACACTTATCCACTATATTTTTTAACTTTTTCCCCCGAAACTTACCCCAACCCAATTTAACTTTATAAGATAAACTACTATGATTACCACTAACTTACCAACCAATTTATCTTTTAAACACACCTTAAATAATGTTTTTACCGGATTTTTCAATACTTTTATTTCACCATTCCACTTATCTACCATACTAATAACTACCACTACTATTTTTTTTATTAATTTATATCTATAATAAAACCAATGAACCTTTCTCTTCTTCAGGAG
>CAYOPC010000066.1:0-2165 GCA_964405765.1 uncultured Gammaproteobacteria bacterium
ATTTTAAGTTTCATGTTTAAAATATTTATCAAACAAATAATGAAGATGGTCGGGGTCGTCGCATTTGGGTGACGGGGCAAATTCCAGATTAAGAATTTTTCGATAGGTGTCGGTAATTAATTGAGACAATTGGGAAACATGGTCGTCGGTAATTTGGAAATCAGCTTTTTTGAAATTTCCCCGATTATCTTTTTCAATAAAATCAATAGTCCCCGATTGGACATGATAAGGGAAACCAATGGAGTGTTGACACAAAAGTTTATAAAAAACTAACTGGCGAAAATAATCACCGTCCGGAGAAAGTTGCTGGTATTTAGAGTCGGGCTTGCCGGTTTTAAAGTCGACGACGTTAACATTTTTGCCATCAAGAAGTTCGATTTTGTCGATTTTACCGGTTAAAGGAATATCGCCAAGACGGGCATTATAAAATTTGAAATCATGTTCGGTAAAACAATTACCGTTAAAATCGTTTTGATAATGCTGATAATAATCGGTCAAAATCGGTTGGCCTTTGGATAAAAGCAGTTCAAAATCTTTGGGGGAAATATTTTGTTTTTGAAGATTATCTTGAAAAACGGAAAGGAATTTTTCTAAGGGAATGAGAGTGTTTTGATCTTTATAAATATTAAAAAGATAATTGAGGGCGGCGTGGACACTGGTACCAAAAGAGGCACTTAAATTTTTAGTATCGGGCAAACGCAAAATAGTTTTGAAGAAAAAACACAAAGGACAGCGAAGGTAAGAATTGAGATGAGTAATATTAAAACGATATTCGGTGGCTAAATAATTTTGGAGGTAACCGGAAAGATTGAAAGAAATTAATTTGGAAATAACAGGAGTAAATAAATTTTGTAAGGCGGGGACTTCGGTACTAGGTCCGGAAGAAACTTTTTGAATGAGAGACGGATCAATTTCGTTGATAAAAATAGAAGGCAACTGCTCGCGGCCGGAGTCGTTAAACTTGGTGTAAGAAATATAGATTTGGTTTTTAGCCCGAGTCAGAGCCACATAAAAAAGACGGCGATCTTCTTCAACATCTTTATCTAATAAAACCGAAGAAATGTCGGTTTTGATAATTCCCAGCGGCAGTTTAATGTTAGAACGAGAAGCAGAATTATCCCATTTACCGGATAAAACTTTAATCAAAAAGACATGTTGAAATTCTAATCCCTTACTTTTGTGAACCGTCATGAGTCGAATACTATTGTCCAGATCATCAACCAAAGGCAAACTGTTGATAGAAATTTCGTTTTCAACCAAAGTGTCTAAATTGGTAACCCATTGATGAAGATCGATTTTTTCGACAGACAGGCTAGTTTTGAGATGGGCGTAAAGCCGATCAATTTGTTTGAGTAAAGTGACGTCGCTATGAACTAAAACATATTTCAAAAAATTAAACTTTTTGATGACTTTAAGAAAAATTTCGGTGAGAGGTAAATTGGTTTTGTCTTTTTGAATTCGGGCCACCCGTTTGACAAAATTGGCTAATTTAATTTGAGTTTTTTTGGTGATATCAAGGTCGTTTAGTTTTTGAGGATTAGCAGTAAGTTGGGAAAGAGGTAAATTGTTTTTACGACTGAAATGAAAAAGATGATAAAGATCGAGAGCCGGTAGTTTTAAAAATTTGAAGGACAAAATTTTACCCAACAAAACATCATTATCGGGATTATCGAGATATTTAAACAGATCGATAAGTTGCTGGATATAAAGATTGTCGAGAATATTGATGGAGTCGGTGCGAAGAAAACGAATTTGAAGTTGATTTAAAAAAGGAATCAAATCCTGAGGGTCTTTGTTATTGCGGAAAAGGACGGCAATTTCTGAAGGTTTAAAATCGGGATTAGAGGTAGAGGTGTCAATAATTTCTTTAATTTTTTGGGCGACATAAAAATTTTCTTCGGTATCACTGTTGGCCACAAAAAGATTAATCGGGTCGGGGTCAAAATCTTTGGTGGCGATTAAAGTTTTATCAAGATTGGCAATAAAATTAGCAATACGGGTTTGGTTGTTTTTGATAACATTGTCGGAAGACTGAAGGATTAAGCGATGGGAACGGTAATTATTTTTGAGAGCAATGACTTTGATTTGGTCTTTATATTTTTGATAAAAGGTATAAATATTTTCAATAGCAGCACCCTGAAATCGGAAAATTGATTGGTCGTCGT
>CAYOPC010000067.1:0-2130 GCA_964405765.1 uncultured Gammaproteobacteria bacterium
ATTTTAATATCGCCGTAATAAGCTTTGAGAATAGTTTCGTAATTTTGGCCGGATTTAGCCCGACCATAGGCACCATATTGAGACATGCCTTTGCGGTGAGGAGCACCAAAAGAAAAGAGAGCAAAAGCGGGGGAGAATCCGGGATTATAATCAGCCCGAGAAGCCGGATCATCTGAAGAAGAAACATCACCAACAGAGGTATTGAACATAGCGGTTTTGGCGGCAATTAAAGATTGTTGTTTGGCGGAAAGTTCGGCTTTATAAGTTTCGGCTTTGTCGATTTCTCCGCTTAAGAAAGTAAAACGGGATTCAAAATTTTTTCTGAGAGTAGCTAAATTAGTTTTTTGAGTTTCCAGTTTAGTTTTGTTTTCATTTAAAGTGGAAATGTCAGTAGTATATTGAGTGATAGTTTCTTTATCTTTGCCAATAATTGACTGATACCAAGTATATTGTTGAAGCAAAGAACTCCCTTCTTGACTGGAAAGAAAAATCATCAGGGGGCTAAATTTTTTGGTGTTAATGTAGTAGCGTTTAACTCTCTGGCTTAATAATTCTTTTTGATTTTCTAATTCAGATTCTTTTTGGGTTAAAGTTTGGTTAAGACTGGTGACCTGGGATTCGATTTTGGTAATTTGAAATTTGGCTGAAGAAATTTTTTTAGTAAGATCAGTGGTTTCGGTTTTAAGCGGAGCAATAGCGGCTTCCAGGTCAGTGATTTGTTTAGTAACGTCGGCTATTTCTTCGTCGATAGTTTTAGAAAAAACTAATTGACAAGAGGAGAATAAGGCTAAAAATAAAAACAAAAGGAAAATCTTTTTAAAATTGAAATGCACTACTTAAGTGTAGCATTTGATATAATCGTTTTATGGTTAAGAAGTGGTTTTATGTAGGCGGATTTGTCTTAGTGTTGTTTTTGGGAATTATCGACTCTAAAGAAATTGAGGCAGCAGGAACATGTACTTGTTCGGTTAATGGATCTACTCGATTGATGTATGTTTCGGCTGATAATTGCGAAAGTGATGAATATGCAACTGGTTGTGAGGGAACATCAAACACTTATCCAATACCTAATTGTGTCTGTACAAAAAAAGCGACTACAGGAGTAACAGTAAATACTTGTACCTGTAATGGATCAGGGACAATATTAACCGATAATTGCCAAGGAACAACTTCGGTACCATACTGTAATTTGAGGGGGGCGGTTTGTGTTTGTACTAAGAATGGGACAATTGAGTCAAACTATACCGAAGCAAAAAGTACTTCTACTTCGACTGGTGATTGTGTTGATACAGCTTTGGGATGCGTACCATATACAGTAAAAGGTTTTTCAACCTGGCTTTTACAAATATTGTTTGGTATTGCCGGAGGAATTGCATTTTTATTGATGGTTTATGGGTTTATTTTAATGGGGACTTCAAGCGGCGATGAGAAAAAACTTCAAGGAGCAAAAGAGACAATAACTTCGGCAATAACAGGTCTTTTAGTGTCAATTTTTGCGTTATTCATATTCAGGCTAATTGCGGTGGATATTTTAAAAATTCCGGGGTTATCGGGGAGTAGTAATAGTGGAGGGAGTACAACTTTTACCAGTGGAACCGGAACAACTCATGGTGGTAGAAGTGGTTCTTTTTAAGAAAGATAAAATTAGTAGTAAACTGATTTATGATAATAAAACAAGCTTTGGCTCAGAACGTAACATTACCGGGATATCAAGGAACCGGTTTCAAGTTTGCCAATTCAAATGTAGCCCAGATGGTGAGCGCTCTGTTGCCATATATTTACGTATTTGCCGGAATAATTCTTTTGGTAATGTTGATTTTTGGAGGGATAGGATTGATGACATCCGGGGGAAATCCGGATAAAATGAAAGCAGGCTACGGGCGAATTACTTCTGCCGTGATCGGTTTTTTAATAATATTTATTTCATACGTCATAGTTAAGATAGTGGAAACCATGTTGGGAGTGGCTATTTTGTAGTTTTGGCTATTTACCTAAGCGGCGTTGGCGTTGTTGATACCATTGAATGGCTTTGTCGAGTTGTTTGGGGGTAAAGTCGGGCCAAAGAATATCGGTAAAATAAAGTTCGGCATAAGAAGTTTGCCAGAGAAGGAAATTAGAAAGTCTTTTTTC
>CAYOPC010000068.1:0-2114 GCA_964405765.1 uncultured Gammaproteobacteria bacterium
TTCGCCGAATGTTTGATGCTTTGGGAGAAAATAATGATGCGACGGAGATGATTATCGCCCAAATGAGCAAGACGAAAAATAATGAGGAATTTATGGCGAAGATAGGGAAGAAATAAAAATTTCTAATTTCTAATTTCTAATTTCTAATAAAGACACTAGAAGAGAAAATTAGGGTAAAACCTACCCATAACCCTTTCCTTGAAAATGGAGGGGAATTTGTTTTAGATCGTAGAAAAAATTCAGTTTTTTAGTAAAACATTTTTAAGTAAGTAGAGGCGTGGCGGGGTGTGTCTGTAATAAAATAGGAAAGAGTGGAATTTGGGTTAATAAACTTGGTTGTGAGACCCGATGTCGAGAAAAAAGACAGTTTTGTCGTCGATCCATTGGTAAATTAGTCGAATGTCGCCATTAATAGAAAAAGAATATAGATTTTTTAATTTTCCTGTAAGTTGATGATTGTGGAGTTGAGGGCAATGCGGGTCAAGACAAAATTGTTGAACTCTTTGTCGAAAAACAAAATCTAATTTTGGATTTGGTTTGATTCTTTTGGTATAAGATTTAAGAAATCTTTGATGATAGTCAATCTGAATCATTGACTAATTTTAGCAAAGAAATCGTCGGTAGAAGAGGTCGACACAATGTTTTTATTTTTTTGATAATCAGCAACTATTTTTAGATAACGTTGTTCACTTTTGGGAGATAATTTGATTTTGGGAGTATCAAAAGAAAGAGATATTTTTTGTTGACTGAACTGATGAAGAAAGAGTCTGATTACTTCCTGGATAGAGGAGAATCCGGCATTGCTGGCAGCGGCTTCGGATTTTTGACGAAGTTCTTTGGTAAGAGGGATTTGAATAACAGTATTATTCATATATTATAATTATAATACTTTGATAATTAAAAACAAGAGATATCCCGGGGTGCGTTTCTACTGAAATAAAAAAATAGGAATATGTTAAATATCAAAGGAGGAAGCGTTTACTAGGTAGTGAATCAGGACATAAATTTGGGAATAGGGAACGAATTTAGTATAATAGAAACACCATGTTTGATTTTAGAGAAAGGTTTGGAGAAGAACTAAAACTGGTCAAAGAGTTCCTTAAGCTTGAGGGGATTTTTGTGGCTAATTTTTTCAAAAGTTTTCTGGGATGGGCGGATTGGATAAAAGTGATGTTGTCGAGATTAATGTATCGACAGAGGGGAAGGTTTTCTCAGACGTTTGTTAATGTAAGTATGGCGTTTTTATTTTTTGTGGTGATTTTATTTTCCGGGGCATTGGAAAATTTAGTAATCAGCAGTGACGGGAGTGAGAATAGCGGAAGTAATTATTTATTGATGGCGGCGGATAAGGGTGGGGCCAAAACTTTAGTATCGAATTTGCTGAAAGGGGAGATAACGGAATATCGGGTGCAAGAAGGGGATACAGTGTCGAGTATTGCTCAAAAGTTTGGGATAAATATGGATACAATTATTTGGGAAAATAGTTTGAAATCGGTGGATGCAATTAAGGTGGGGCAGATTTTGAAAATTTTACCAGTCAGTGGAGTACGGCATATAGTAAAAAGAGGAGAAACTATTTATAGTATCGCTAAGGATTTTCAGGTGGATGCTCAGAATATCATTGATTATCCATTTAATACTTTTGCTAATGATGAGACTTTTGCGTTGGCGGCGGGTCAGGAGTTAATTATTCCGGATGGAATTAAACCAAAAGAAATTTCGGTGGATACAACCAGATATGTGGCTAAAACGGTGGCGCCGATTCCGGGAGTGGTGGGAGAGGGGAATTTTATGTGGCCGACCAGTGGTCATATTTCTCAGAAATTTGCCTGGTATCATCAGGCGGTAGATATTGCTAATCCAAGTAATCCGGAGATTGTGGCTTCACAAGGAGGGACGGTGATAACAGCAGGGTGGAATGCCGGTGGTTACGGAAATTATGTGGTGGTGGATCATGGTAATGGCTATAAAACTTTGTATGCTCATATGGTAAATAATTCGATTGTGGTGAAAGCTGGTCAAAGAGTGAATCAAGGGCAGAAATTGGGGGTAATGGGATCGACGGGAAGGTCAACGGGAACTCATTTGCATTTTGAAGTGATCGGTCCGAGTGG
>CAYOPC010000069.1:0-2114 GCA_964405765.1 uncultured Gammaproteobacteria bacterium
AGGTCGATGACAGAAATGCTTTTATTTTTAGCTAAATGATCAACAGCAACGGTCATGTCGGCGAGACTGTCTTTAATACTGGAAAAAGAGTTTAAGAAACCCTGAGTAGAGGAAATGTAACCCATAATTAAAATAATGTCAGATATTTGTTTGGCGCCGGTAGTAACTGAAATTACAGAATAGGCCAAGATAAGACTATAAAAGAAGACAGCGCTGTTTTGGAGGAGAAACCATTCAATAAAGTTCCAGTTACAAAGGCGACTAAAATGGCGAGTATAAGTTTTTTGTTCAAGATCAATATCGTTTGATTCCTGAAGTTTGCCGTAATAAGTTTCAACTTTGGTGTTCTGAGCATCACGAAGACGGATATATTTTTGAGTAGTGTAGTAATCGATAACCATATAAATTAAAATGTAGGCTATTTCCAGGACAAAAATACGAGTATCAAGAAAGAAAAGAATAAAAGGAATGATGGTTAGAGAAACAACACTGTCAATACCCGGTTGTCGAAAAAGAGTAAGAGTCAAGGCACTAGCATCAGCGAAATTACGAATAGCCTGAACACTTTGGTGTCGTTCTTCTTTGTTTTCGGCATGAAGATCTTTAGTAAAAAAAAGGTGAATGTCAAAACTGATGCTACTGATGCATTCGTCGAGTTTAAAAATAGATCGAAGGCGAAGAAAATTGTCGATAATGTAAACGGTAAAAATGGTTAAGACCAGAAAAAATAAATGAGAAAAATCGACCTGGTTTTCAAGACTTTTAATAACTTTAGAAAAAAGAAAGATACTTAAAAGCGGGAGTAAAGAAGAAATGAAACGAACAAAAAACCAAAAAAGAAATCGGCGTTTATTTTGGATTATTTTGAAAATAAGAACTAGGGTGAGTTTGGTTTTTTTGATCATGAGGGCTAATAAAATATTAAAGTAAAGTAAGAAAAAGTAAAGCTAAAAGGGATGATAGAATGATTTATGACGGAAAATAAACAAATTTTTGAGGTACTAATTGTAGGTTCAGGTCCGGCCGGTTTGACAGCAGCAATTTATAATGCCAGAGCAGAATTAAAAACTTTAGTAATTGCCGGTAATCAACCAGGAGGTCAACTAACGATAACCACTTTAGTAGATAATTACCCGGGTTTTCCAACCGGAATAGGCGGGGTGAAATTGATGATGGATATGCAGGAACAGGTAAGGAATTTAGGGGTAACTATAAAAAATGGAACAGTTAAGTCGGTTTCAAAACAAAACCCCTCTGTCAATAAATCGACATCTCCCCTTAAAGAAAGGGAGAAGTCATTTTTTGTTGAGCTTGAAAGTGGAGAGATTTTGCAAAGCAAGGCAGTAATTGTGGCGACGGGAGCGGCGGTTAACTGGCTAGGGTTGCCAAAAGAAAAAGAATTAATTGGTCATGGAGTTAGCGGTTGTGCGACTTGTGATGGGATGTTTTTTAGAGGAAAAACCGTGGCGGTGGTTGGTGGCGGAGATACAGCTTGTGAAGAAGCAAGTTTTTTAGGAAAAATTTGTGAAAAAGTTTATTTAATTCACAGGAGGGAAGGATTTAGAGCATCAATGGCGGAACAAAAAAAGGTTTTGAATAATCCTAAAGTAGAAATTTGGTGGAATAGTGAAATTAAGGAAATAAACCCCTTTGTCGATAAATCGACATCTCCCCTTGATGAAGGGGAGAAACTCACTTCTATAAAGGTTTTTAACAATAAGACTAATGAAGATAAAGAACTAAAATTAGATGGACTATTTGTGGCAATCGGGAGTCAACCGGCAACAAAATTTTTGGAAGGATTGGTGGACTTAAGTGAAACCGGGCAAATATTAGTAGGTAAAAATAAAGAATATATAACTATGGCAAGTGTGGAAGGAATTTTTGCGGCGGGCGATTGTGTCAATGTAAGGCACAAGCAAGCAATTGTGGCAGCAGGTGAAGGGTGTCGGGCAGCTTTGGATGCAGAAAGCTGGCTGGGGTCTAGATGATAGATCGTAGATCTTAGATCGTAGAAATTAGTTTTTTGATTTTACTTATGAACTTTTCTGTGGAAAAGTCGGCGGCACGAGAAATACAGTCGGAGGAGTTAATTTTTAGTTTTTGAAATTTTT
>CAYOPC010000070.1:0-2096 GCA_964405765.1 uncultured Gammaproteobacteria bacterium
GTATTTTGAATACAGCCAAACGTTTGGACAAAAAATTTCATTGCCAATTTTACCAAATCATCTCTTTTTAGTTATCCTTTTAGTCAAAGCCACTAACCCCGCCCCGGTAGACGACAATAAAATAGTCGGCAATATCACTCCCACCGTCGGTAAAGTTGATGTTCCAGCAACACTGTTAACTGCCTCCCAATTAACATTTTCTGCCCCCATAGTCAGAGTAAAGTTTATTGTTGATCCATTATTCGTAATTACTACACTATGATCACCGTCAGACAATAAACCCGGAGAATAAGACCAATCATTATTTCCTCCCGCTGTCACCGTTCCTTCTGTTCCGTCAACTGAAATTGTCACAGTACTGTCACTTGGAGCCTCACCGGTAAACACTGGTACTGATCCCGAATACCACCAATGAGAAATTTGTCGGCCGCTAGTATCTACTGACCCAATTGATTTTAAATTAAAACCACTAGCTTGAACATCAACCTTATTAAAATTAAACAACCAAGCGAATAAAACAAAAACCATGAGCAGATTTTTCTTCATATACTCTAATCATAGATAATAATTTTAAATTTGCAATATTTCCCACCGAATGAGAATATTATTTATGAACGATAATAAAAATCAAAATCAACCTAACCCAGCCGCTTCTGATTATCAAAAAATCCTTGACGAATACGCCGCTTCAGTCAAACCAGGAGATGCCGATCCAGAAGTTGAAGTAAAAAAACCAGAAATCGATTTAAATATCACCACTAGTTTAAAAGAAGCTCCTGTCAAACCAGAAGAAAACAAAATTCCTGAGATTAAACCAGATATTACTGAAATTATCCCCAGTAAACCAGCCGAAACTTTTTTAAAAAGTGTTAACTCACCTCAACTAGAATCTCCAATTCATCCCTCATTAGCTGCTAATCTTGAAGGAGATGACATTCCTGAAAAACCAATAATCTCGAGTCAACCATCCGAAAAAATCGACAAAATAGTTCCGCCGGTAATTGAAACCGAAGTTAAAAAACCAATGGAAAATATTTCAAACTCAGTTAAAACTCCAATTATTGAACCACCGTTGCCTACATCGGAAATTTCTCCACCCCAAAAAACTCCTGAAGAAGTTAAAGCCGAAATTAACCGACTTTTAGAAGACGATGACCAATCTCAAACTTCTTCAGATTCTATTACTCCCAAAACTGGATCAAATATGGGTAAAATATTTTTTATTTTTGCTTTAATTTTATTTTTAGCCGTTGCTGCCGGTTTAGCTTATTTCCTGTTTTTAATTCCATTAAATTCAAACAATTCCAATAATTCGTTTAATTCAGTTACTCCCATAATCACCAAAACAGAAGATAACACCGGATCTAACACTACCGGTAGTGGCACTTGCGAATTAAATGATAAAACTTATCAAGTTGGGGAATCGTTCGCTTCTGCCGACGGTTGTAACACTTGTAATTGTTCTTCCGCTGGTGTTATTACCTGTACCGAAAAAGCCTGTGCTGACACTTCCACCGTCACCTCCGCCACCAAATCCGCCACTGTAACTTCAACCACTAAAACCGCTTTTCAAAAAATGATTGCCAACTTTACTTTATATAAAGATATAACTTCTGATGAAAGATTAATGTTCACAAAGGAAGGTAACTATTGGCCAAGTTTCACAAAATCCAGTGACAAACTCTATTCATTTGTCCAAAAACTTATAAAAGGGTCAATTAAAACCTTAGTTATTGATCATAATAATTTAAAAAGTATTTTAACGAGTGAAGATTTTAAGAATGGTTATGACTATACTTTTTACTTAACTCCTAACTATGAAAGTTGGACTTCTTCCGAGTTTAAAACTTTAGACTATAAAGACACTGGAATCGGTGATTTTACTCCACTCTATGCTTATTCTGATAAGTTAATTTGGACAACCAGGAACAACTGTGGTGGTGCTCGATCTGAAGATATTGAAAGCCAAAAAGTTCAAGATCAATGTAACTCACTTGTTCAAGAAATTGAAACCGCCTTTCCATAAAACTAATAATTATTTAAATACCATGGAAAATCTCCAACCAATTCCTCAACCGCTCCAACCCTCATCCAAA
>CAYOPC010000071.1:0-1988 GCA_964405765.1 uncultured Gammaproteobacteria bacterium
ACTGAGCTTCCCGATATCAACTAAAGTTTCATCGGGATTGTGTCTTTAGGAAAATTTTTTCTTCCGATTATATCGGAATCAAAATTTCACCTAAAGAAACTAAAAAGACCCAAATACAAATTTCTAATATCTAATTTCTAAAAATGAAAAGACAAATAAAAAAAAGGAATTCATATCTGATAGATTTTAGAGGTGCAGGAAGTTGAGACTACCTTAGATAGTTTTGGCTTTCGGATTTCGAAGATAGTAAAGTTTTGATCGGCGGATTTTAACTTTAGGACTACGAAGTTTTTTAATGCTATCAATCCATGGTGAATTAATGGGAAATATTCTTTCAACATTAACTGCGTCAGTAGCGTGTTTTTGAACGATAAAATTTTTATTATCACCAAGACCTTGGATGGCTAAAATGACACCGTCGAAAGCTTGTAACCTTTCCTTGTCTTTTTCTTTGATCTTATAATTGACTCTGACGGAGTCTCCGACAAAGAGTTCTTGATCTTTATGAGTTATTTTTAAGGCCATAATTTGTAGAAATTTGCTTACGAATTATATCAAAGTAAACTTTGGTAGTCTAGCAAGCTAGTTTGGCTTTGGCAAGAGGATGTCGTCGATTTGTTTCTGGAGGTCTTTATTGTAGTTTACGCCATAGCTTAGAGGTAAATTTTTGCCGTTGGGGAGGATGATTAACCCTCTGTGTCCATTGGGGTTATTTTTAAGCAAAGTATTGAGTTTCATTAATTGACTTTGAGAAGCAGTTTTAGGAACAGTAATGACGAAATCGTATTTACTGCTGTTTTCTGGGGCTTTATCAGTGAGACTATCGATAAGAATGGATAGACTGCCTTCTCGAATATTGACTTTGCCTTCAATATAGACAGCTTTGTTCTCTTCAAGAAGATTGACAATTCTTTCATAAGTTTTGGGGAAAACTACTGACTCGATAGTTCCAGTTTCGTCTTCCAGAGTAACAAAAGCCATTTTGGCATTATTTTTTTTGGTAAAAATGTTTTTAAATCGACGAATGGCGGCTACCATTTTGATTGGTGTATCGTTGGTTTTTTGTAAAATTTCACTAATTTTGGGGAGCCCAAGTGAGGTGAATGGTTGAAGTATTTTATTGAGAGGATTTTCAGTAACAAAGACACCGATAAGTTCCTTTTCCATAACTAAACGATCATGTTCTGACATGGGCTCAACATCAACAAATTGATCGGGAGGGGAAACAATTTTACTATTAGTTTCTGTTGGGGCATCGAAAAGACCGAACTGGCCATTATTTTTTTTGGTATTAAGTTTGTCGCAATCACTACGAATTTTATCGAGTGAGGCTAAAATGGCATTGCGTTCGCCAAATTGATCCATACCTCCAACTTTAATGAGGCTTTCTAAAACTCGCTTGTTAACTTTTTGACTATCAACTCGAAGACAAAAATCGCTAAAACTAACAAATTCACCATTTTCTTGACGTTCTTTGAGAATGTTTTCAATGGCGGCATCTCCGACATTTTTGATAGCACTTAAACCAAAGCGAATAGCCATTTTTTCTAGCGAGTGGTCGTTATTTTCCATTTCAAAACCGCTAGTAGATTTATTGATATTTGGAGGTAGTACAATAATTCCTATTTTTCGGCTTTCTTCAATACCACTGGTAACTTTATCGGTATCACCGGATTCAGCGGTAAGTAAGGCACACATATATTCGACTGGGTAATTGGCTTTCATATAGGCAGTGCGATAGGCCAACATACCATAGGAAGCAGCATGGGCCTTGTTGAAACCGTAACTGGTGAATGGTTCGATGTATCCGAAAATTTCTTGAGCTTTTTGGGGAGTGTAGCCATTATTGATACAACCTTGAATAAATTTTTCTTTTTGGGCAGCCATTTCCTCTGGAATTTTTTTGCCGATGGCTTTTCGAAATTTATCTACCTCAGTCCAGTTGTATCCGGCAAGTTCGATGGCAGTATATAAACAGTCATCTTGAT
>CAYOPC010000072.1:0-1930 GCA_964405765.1 uncultured Gammaproteobacteria bacterium
TTCTTAAATCCATTCAAATGATCGAAGCCAACGTCGACCCCCGCTCCGCCCTGGATTTTTTATTTTTGTCCTAAGCGTACAACTGAATTTTCTCACCCAAAGCCGGTGTCACAATTTTTGCCCGACAACCTCTAATTTTAAACTCTTCTGCCATTTTATTTCTAGATGAATCCTTTCCATGACCAATATCTATCAACTTTAATTCATCTAAATTTAACCTCTCAACAAAATCAATTATTTCTCCACCACTTGCATGACTTGTAAATCCATCCACTTTAAAAACCTGAGCCCCCATTAATCTACCTTTCTTATCATGGGTTGTTTTATCTTTTTTTGCTACTTTGTTTCGCTCTGCATACAAAACTCTCGCCCCTTCGGTTCCATCAACCTGAAAACAAGTAAAAATTACCCCATTTTTTGGATTTCGACAAAAATCACCATTTTTATAATTCATTGACCTGCCAAAACCAAACATTCCACCACTAGCTACAATAATTGCCTTACCTTGATGATGCGCCATTGTTTGATCATTTAAAACAGACGCCTCATGCGAATCAATTACAGTTAAATTTTTAATATCAAATCTAGATAAACTAGCTTTCTCTGTTTTATAAAATTCATCATCACTTCCATATCTTGGTAAGAGATACTCCGATGCTAACTCCCTATATGTTTTAGTTAACTTCATTGCCAACGGAGCATCGATAAAAATTAAACAACTTTCAGGTATCTTTCCTGCAAGTTGCAGATTATGCAACATTTCCACAATTTCTTGAGACCTATGTAAAGATAAAACTGGTAAAAGCACATTGCCGTCACCAGACCAAACTTTTTCAATACAAGAAACAAAACATTCTTCTTTTTCAGCAAAAGGAATTGGGGATTTTTCAAAATTAGTTGATTCCAATACCATAGCATGAATTGGATCTCCTGGATATCTATCCATAAAATCACTATAACCACCACTTAAAGATTGAATTGGTTTACCAATATCACCACTAAAAAATATATCTCTAAAATGATAAGGATTCTTTTTGTCTCTCACTAAAACAGCAGCTGACCCCAAAATATGTCCATTAGGCAAAAACTCTGCAGTCATTCCGCTATGCCTTTGACCAATCTTGAATTCTTTAAACGACTCTACCGCTTTTAAATGTCTTAACGCCATTTCAACGTCTTTTCTCTCATAAAGTCTAATAGAGGGCAATTGCTGCTCTTGAATTTCAGCCGAATTAAATAACATTTCTTCCGCTAGACTAGCAGTCGCATCGGTAGCATATATATCAAATCGAAAACCTTTTTTGAAAGCTAATGGTAATCTCCCACAATGATCTATATGGCTATGTGTTAATAAAACATTAGAAACACCCCTAAAATCAACATCTTTTAAACCCAAATTTCTCTGTTCACCTTTTATACTTCTCTCCTCTAAACCCTGAAATAATCCCAAATCCACCATAACTTGGTTATCCCTTATTTGTAATTTATGACAAGACCCAGTTACCAAACCACCATTACCTCCAAAAGATTGAATTTCAATTCTTTCTTTAATATATTCAGACCTCGACATTATTTAGTTTTTCATTAGCTAAAAATAACCTATAGTCAAGAGTATATCCCTTAATTTTTTAACTCGTCAACTAGATATTTTTTTGTAATAACCTCACTTTATAATTACAATTCAGCATATAAATTCCAAAAATACTGTTATTTTTATCCATATATACTTACCTTTGATTAAAGGTAATATACGTTATAAACAATCCTATATTTTTAAAAATCACAACAACATTAACGTCGACCCCCGCTCCACCCTCGATTTTCTTTTTTTGTCTTAATTTTCTCTACGATCTACGATCTAACAACTACGATCTAATTTCCGCATTTTCCCCTTAACGTTTCGTCAAAAGATGGTATAATTTCCCAGAGT
>CAYOPC010000073.1:0-1891 GCA_964405765.1 uncultured Gammaproteobacteria bacterium
AGGTGACCCTGCCATTCATCCATCTTAAACAGAGAATAGGGTTGAAAGTAGCAGACCTGCCCCCTCTGCTACTCTCAACCCTATTCTTAAAGCTAATTAAATATAATTATGCCTAAACATCGGCTCCCGCCAATTTGACTTTCTTTTAAATTAGCTTTATTTTAGATGTTGAAGAAACAACAATATACGTGTTCCACCTGCTTTGAGAATATCGATAAAGTTGTTTCTTTTTTTGTGTTTAAATAGGCCTAAATTTTAAGTCATAGACGAAAAAATTTTGCCTATTTACACCATCCCGTATGATTTTGTGAAACAAAATCTATCGGGATAAATTCATTAATCTCGCCTCTGCGGGATATTTTTTATCCTCCATCAGCCAAGACCAACAACCTATTGTTGTCTCTCCAACACCCAATTTATCAAAGTTCTTTTTTTCTACGATCTACGATCTATCATCTACAAAACTAATTTTCCCCCTAGTTTAGCCATTCCCCTAATTTGTCTCTCCGCCCAAGCATTCTTGCTTTCCTTACCTTTTTTCTTCGAATCTCTTTTTTCTAGTAAGAAAAATTTTTTTATTGTTTGAAGCATTGAAAATAGTATAACTCATTTCTTACCCTTGTCTATATCCTATAAAAATTTACTCACCCAAATCTCACTACCCTATAAAATATCTTTTCTAAAAATTAGGTTTATTTTCATCAATTTTAACCAATTTTCACTCCATGTGGATAACCTGTTAACAACTCCTTGCCTTATTATTTTTAAAGTCTTGTCCCGCTACTGCAGGATCAAGGGAAGGATTTAGGAAGGGTTTTAGATATAAAAAAATCCGGCACCACACCGGATTCATTCAAAACTTTATCTTTTCTTCTAATATTTTCATTAGAAATTTTCTTCCTACAATCTAAAACCCTATATCCAAATATCTCCAAACCACCTCAAATATTATCCCTAATCATCTCCACTACTTTCTCTACCACCTTCATTTTTTTCTCTTTTCTTGTTTCAACTCGCCGTAGTTCACGAAGGCAGTCCTCAATTTCATCTTCATTCTCCGCGACTCGACGAAGTCTTGACGAAGTCGGTTTACTTTCTACTTTCAACTTTACACTTTCCACTTTATTCTCTATTCTTACTGCCACAAATACTTCCGCCGGATCATTCATATTTCCTGTTATTCCTATTCCTACATCCCCATCAATTTTTCTCGCCATCTCTTCTGCTGTTTCTATTGAATACACTCCAAACTTTTTTATTATTTTTTCCTCAACCCCCACCTCAATTTTTGCTTTTATGCTGTAAGTCACCAATCCACACTCAAAAACATCCGAAGCACCGGGTATATTTGTGACCGCATTCACTATTGCCCCTCCAGTGCACGATTCCATTATTCCCATAGTCCAATGCCTCTTTTTTAATATTTCCAAAATCTTTTTTATCTTCTCGTCTAAACTAATTTTATTTAAGCCCTGCCCTGTCAAGGGAAGGCTTTGGGAAGGGTTTGTCATTTCAACTCCTTAACATTTTTAATTTCCACTAATTTCTTCCCCATTGCTTCTGCCTCTTTTCTCCTTTTCTCCCAAAATTTAACTTTCCTCACTTCTCCCAACAAACTCACCTCTCCTACAAACACCGGAAGATTTTGTTTTAAGCCCTGCCCTGTCAAGGGAAGGGTTTGGGAAGGGTTTTGTCCTAATGGTTTTTCCTTATAACTACTCCACATTGCCGCCAACACCGCCAAATCAGCTCCAGTGTCATCAATTTTTATTCCCCCCGCCACCGACACAAATACATCATATTTATAAAGCGGCACCCCCAAACTTTTCTGAGCTATCGCTGTCAGCAATTGCCCCCGATTAAAATCTATTCCGGCAAAAACCCGTTTCGG
>CAYOPC010000074.1:0-1838 GCA_964405765.1 uncultured Gammaproteobacteria bacterium
TCAGATTTGGCAAAATTCCTGCCGTTGCTCTGGCTAACATGGTTTTGCCGCTTCCTGGCGGCCCCATCATAAACACATTGTGTCCGCCAGCCGCCGCAATTTCCAAGGCTCGCTTGGCTTGCTCTTGACCCAACACTTCGGAAAAATCAAACTCCGGTACAATATCACTCAAAATTTCTTCTGCCTCAACTTTTTTCAATGGTTCAATTAATCTTTCTCCACTCAAATGCTTAATTAAATTTCTCAAATTATCTACCGGATAAACTTCTACCCCTTCAATTACACTGGCTTCATTAGCGCTCATTCTTGGTACAAAAATTTTCTTCACCCCTTCTTCTTTTGCCAGTAAAGCTAATAAAAATACTCCTTTGGTGTGTCTCAAGCTTCCATCTAAAGATAATTCACCGTAAAAATAAG
The DNA here is from genome assembly GCA_964405765.1 of uncultured Gammaproteobacteria bacterium. GTDB lineage: Bacteria > Patescibacteriota > Microgenomatia > UBA12405 > UBA12405 > WARW01. Next base: position 418 of record CAYOPC010000074.1, read on the forward strand.
CCTTTTCTTTGGGTAAAATTAATTCTCCTATTGAAGCTAATATTCCCACGGAAATGGGTAAATCGTAACCCGATCCTTCTTTCGGTAAATCTGCCGGAGCCAAATTAACCACAATTTTGGCATCAGGAAATTCAATATCGGAATTTATCAAAGCCGTTTTAATTCTTTCCCTGGCCTCTTCTGCGGCTTTACTTACTAAGCCTACAATTCCAAAACCAGGAAATCCTTTTTCTGCCACATTAACCTCGGTTTCAATTTCAATTCCTTTTAATCCTACACTGGCTATCGACAAAACTTTCGTCAACATTAATTAAAATTAACACAAAATATCGTAATATAAAAAGCCTTAGTCAAGACACATAATAGAATCACGAAGTATAATAAAATCAGTCGAGGATAATCCTTCTTTAATCAAACTGTTTTCAATTTTTTGCAAGTAATAATCTTCTAATCCTTTTGGAACTTTAACTGAAATTGTATCCCATTCCGAATCGCGAAGGTTATACATTTCTTTATAGGTAAAATATTCAAAATTTTCAGATTTTAAAAACAATTTAATAGTACTAGTAGCAGATCTATTTTTAGAAAATAAAACCACCTTTTCAGGAATAAGTTCACCTCTGTTACACTTACTTGATTTTAGTGACACAGGATTAAAGGCATAATAAGCTTTTGTTAAACCCAAAGAAATTAATCCAATCAAAACAAGCAATATTATCCAATATTTCTTTTTCATTAATGCAGTTTATCATTTTTTTTACCCGAATATTACCCAAAACCATGATAAAATATTATCTATGCCGTTTAGTCTCCAATCCGAATACCAACCATCAGGTGATCAACCTCAGGCAATTACCCAACTTTCGGACAATATTATCTCCGGTGTCAAACATCAAACCTTGCTCGGTGTTACCGGTTCCGGTAAGACTTTTACGGTTGCTAATGTCATCCAAAATACTCAACTTCCAACTCTGGTTATTTCTCACAATAAAACCCTAGCCGGACAACTTTATCAGGAATTCAAAGAGTTATTTCCCAATAACAAAGTTTCTTATTTCGTTTCTTACTACGATTATTACCAACCTGAAGCCTATATTCCCGCCTCCGACACTTACATCGCCAAGGAAGTTGATATTAATGATCGTATCGACCGCCTTCGTTTAGAAGCTTCATCCAATCTTTTATCCGGCAATGATAATATTGTCGTCGCCTCAGTCAGCTGTATTTACAACATCGGTGATCCGGCTGAATTCGAAAATATGGCCTTTTCTTTACAAGTCGGCCAACTTTATCCTCGCCGTCAACTTCTAGAAAGTTTTATTTCTCTTTTTTACACTCGTTCAGAAATGGAATTTAAACGTTCCAGTTTTCGGGTTAGGGGAGCCACCTTAGAACTTTGGCCATCCTATACTGATTCATTT
>CAYOPC010000075.1:0-1814 GCA_964405765.1 uncultured Gammaproteobacteria bacterium
TTTTTCTTTTTCCCATTATTTACCAAATCTAAAACCACCCAAACCAACCAAATCACGTCTATCAAATAAACTGTTGGTGAAAAATAATCCACCCTTATACCCCAAACCGATGTCCAGTCAAACCAAAAATGTCTTCCCAGTTGCGTCGGCAATAAAAATATCAGGCTAAAAAACGCTATTTTTTCACATTTCTCCCAAAATCCCTTCACCCCCAAATCTTATCATAAAGTTAAAATTTGATTTTGGCGCAGATAATATTTTTGCAGGGCGCCGCCTCTGAGTGGATATTACGATGGTTGCCAGCCCGAAAAAATCATTATCAAGCCAAAAAACAAATTTAAACCTGAGGTTTTATCACCACATGCCTCTCTTCACCCTCACCTTCCGATTCACTCACCACCCCTTCCATTCCCGAAATTATCATATGACAAATTCTTCTCTCATACGAACTCATATTAGCTAAAGCTACATTTTTATGATTAATCAAACATTTTTCTGCCAAACCTCTTACCATTCCCTCTAATCTTTGTTTTTGTTCAGTTCGATAATTATTTATATCCAACAAAACTCTGGTACTTTCTCCTACTTGATTCCTTACCATCAAAGACAAAAGTAACTGTACTGAAGCCAAATTTCTTCCCCTGAACCCAATCAATCCCGCCGGATTAGCCACAGTCACTCCCACCAACACCTGATCTCCATCGTCTTCCATATCTTCCACAAAGGCTTTTTCTACCTCAAAATTAATTTGATTCAAAAAATCACAGGTGATTTGCAAAATTTTTTCATTTCGTTTTTTATTATCCATAGTCGCTATTTTAACATAAAATTTAATCCTAAAATCAAATAATTTGACACAGGCAATGTTTTTTGCAGGGCGCCGCCTCTGAGTGGATATTACGATGGTTGCCAGCCCGAAAAAAATATTGCCGAGTCAAAAAATTATTTTTTATTTACTTTATTTACTAAAAGTTGTTGTCCAATCATCAACACTGAATTGGCAAACCAGTAAAGTAGTAATCCCATCGAAAAATTCCAACCGATAAAAATCGTCATCGCCGGCATCATATAAAGTGACTGAGTCCTCATGGCCGCCATCATATCATCTTCTTTATCTTTGGTTTTTTCCACCATTTTTTCATCCACCCTTGGATTTGGCATCATCATTTTAGCGCTAAAAAATTGCAACAACCCAGAACCCAACAATAATACCAAAGGTAAAATTAAATCAGCGTCTATTCCTTGTGAAAAAATTTTAGCCGGAGACTCAGCCAGATTACTTCCAAAAAAATTTAAATCAAAATTAAAATCTTCACCAATCTTAAAAGGGGAGATTAATTGAGCATTAATTTCTTCAACACTCCCTTTTTTTCCACTTCCAGAAAAACCCGTCACTAAATTAAAAGCTGAAAAAAATAAAAGCAACACCACTATTTGTAAAATTTGGGGTAAACATCCAGAAAGTGGATTAATTCCCTCAGCCTTATATAATTCCATTTGGGCCTTAGCCAAAGCTTGTTTATCATTTCCATATTTCTCTTTTAATTTATTTAGTTTTGGTTGAACCTCTCTAGTTTTATTGGCCGATTTTAAACTTGGCCAAATTAATGGCAATAACACCAATTTCAAAATCACAGTTACCAACACAATCGCCCAACCAAAATTTTCCACCAAATAATAACAACCAAACAAAGCATTAACAAATGGTGCAATAAATAAGTTCATTAATTAAATTAATCTTTAATATCCTGAAAATCTCTCATTGATCTTTATTTTCTACGATCTACGATCGACAATCTATGATCTATTTTAGC
>CAYOPC010000076.1:0-1811 GCA_964405765.1 uncultured Gammaproteobacteria bacterium
CCCGTTGGACTTTTATATCCACCCCTAGTCATAAGATTCTTAATTTTTCAATAAAGACAGTCTTAGTTTAGGTTCGAAAAATTCTTTTTTAAACCTCCATCTTGTCATATCAACTGGTAGCTATATTTATCACAATATAATTGTTACCAGTTAATTAACCAATATGACCAACAAAAAGATCTGTCTTTGTAGTTCTCAGATTGAGAAAATTATTCATCTGTTGGAAAGCAAAAATCAATTTGTCTTCCATCGTGACCAGGAAATTTCTCTTCTCACTCAGGATGATGAGTATAGTACCGTTTCTCGGATCTCTATTTATCCTCCTTATGCCATAAATATCGATCAGTCTGGTATTTTGGCCGTTGAAGTTGGCCAGGAAAATAATTCCGGTTTCAATTATGCCACCAAACTCAAAAACATGTTTCTTGAAGCCGTCAAGCAACTCAAACTTGTTTAATTAATGGTATAAATAAGCACACTTATGAATTGTCCTTTTTGTCATAGCGATCAAATAATTGTTGCCAATTCCCGCCCCAGTCGCAAAAATACCCAAATATGGCGCCGCCGAAAATGCCTTAAATGTGGCCAAAGTTTCACTACTCGCGAAAAAATGACTGCCTCGTTTATCGTCGTCGAAAAACGTGACGGCCGCCATCTTCAATATTGCCATAGTAAACTTTTTGCCAGTGTTTATCGGTCACTAGCCGAACATAAACACAATGATTTTGGTAATTCTGCCAAATTGGCCCAGGATATTGTCCAAAAAATAGAAGAAATTTTAATTTCTCAAAAAAAATCTTTAATCAAAACCAAAGATCTTTGTCAGATTACTTTTAAAACCATGGCCAAAACCCATCCTGACGCCGCCATCAGATACTTTGTTTATTTCCACCAATGTTCGTCTGTTTCTGAATATCTTTCCCAAATCAGAAAAATTATCAAAGCTATTTGATTTCCTGATAAACTACCCTTGTGTATCTTAAATCACTTCTTCTCCAAAATTTTCGTTCCTACGAAAATAAATTATTTGAATTCGATCCCAAATTTAACTTAATTCTTGGCCCTAATGGTTCCGGTAAAACCAATATTTTAGAGGCGATTTTCTTTTTGTCTTCTGGAAAAAGTTTTCGTTCCAGTTCTCAGTCAAAATTAATTAATTGGAACACTTATTTTTCCTCGGTCAGAGCTATCTTATTTAAAGATAATCAGGATAAAACTGAAATTGAAGTTAGAATCTCCAAAGATCCTAACCAACTAAAACCAACCATTTCCCGTAAATTTCTTATCCAAAAAGTTGTCAAACCCCGTAAAAAATATTTAGGCATTATTAAAAATGTGGTTTTTCAGCCGGAAGATATCCGTCTAGTCACCGGTTCACCCAACCGTCGTCGGGAATTTCTTGACGAAATTTTTTCTCAAACCGAATGGCGTTATACTTCAGCCTTATCTCAATTCAATAAAGCCCTTAAACACCGCAACGAACTCCTTGATCAAATCCGTCTTAATTTTGCCAACCCTGGCGATCTGTTTTACTGGGATCAGGTTTTAATTAAAAATTCCAATATTATTCATAATTTTAGAATCAAATTTATTAAATCAGTCAATGATTTTTTTGGTAATCACCCTGATTCCCAAATCAATACCCTTAGCTTAAATTATCATCCCTCTCTTTTATCCGAGGAAAAACTTAAAAGAAATTATCCCATTGACCTGCACCGTGGCTATACTCAAATCGGTGTTCATCGGGACGACTTTAGTTTTGATAATGATATTTTCCCCTCAAGTGATAAAAATTTAGCTTTTTGGGGCAG
>CAYOPC010000077.1:0-1798 GCA_964405765.1 uncultured Gammaproteobacteria bacterium
GCTTTACGGCGATCACCAAAACCAGGAGCTTTGACAGCTAAGACATTAAAGACACCTTTGATTTTGTTGACAACAAGAGTAGCTAAAGCTTCACCATCGACATCATCGGCAATAATGACAAAATTTTTGGTTAATTTAACCAGTTTTTCCAAGAAAGGTAAAATCTCCTGGAGTGAACTGATTTTTTTGTCAGTGATAACGATGTAAGGATTATCAACCACAGCTTCCATACTTTCGGTATTGGTAGCAAAATAAGCCGACAAGAAGCCTTGGTCGAATTCCATGCCGGAAGTTTCTTTGGTTTCTAAAAATAAGCCTTTACCTTCTTCGGCAGTAATTAAACCATCTCGACCAATTTTAACCATAGATTGGGCAATAATTTTACCAATTTCAATATCTCCTGCTGAAATAGTAGCCACTTGTTCAATAGAATCTTGATCATTTGCTTTGATTTCTTTTTTCATGGAATCAAGCTCTTGAAGAATAACTTTCAGACCTTTTTCAAGTCCACGGCGGATAATCATAGGATTGGCACCGGCAGCGACATTTTGAAGACCTTTGTTAACGATAGCCTGAGCCAAAACAGTGGCAGTAGTAGTACCATCACCGGCAGCGTCATTAGTTTTACTGGCGGCTTCTTTGATTAATTGAGCCCCCATATTTTCGTATGGGTTTTCCAGTTCAATTTCTTTGGCGACAGAAACACCGTCGTGAAGAACGGTAGGGCCACCCCATTTTTTGTCGATAGCGACATTGCGACCTTTGGGGCCGAGGGTAGTGATGACAGCATCGGATAAAATGTTAATACCGTTGAGCAGAGATTGTCGGGCTTCAGACCCGAATTTGAGTTGTTTTGCCATAGTTTAGTTTAATTTTTAATTTGTAATAAACCCTTTGTCCCTTCGGGACATTTCCCTTAAAAAGGGCAACTTTTATTTGATAATAGCCATAATATCATCGAATTTTAAAAGCAATAAATCGACGTCATCTTTTTTAATTTCTTTACCACCCCATTCACGATAAACGACAACATCGTCAATTTGACAAGGAGATTTAATTTCCCGACCATGATCGAAAATAGAATCGCCCATAGCCAAGACTTTACCCTCTTGAGGTTTATCTTGATGATTATCGGGTAATAAAATGCCAGAAGCGGTAGTAGATTCTTTCTTTTGAGGTTCAACTAGAATAAATCCAGGAACCGGGTGAATTTTGGTTTGTGTCATGATTAGTTTATTAGCTAATAGTAATTAGCTTTTAGTAAATAAATAATTTAATTAATAAATGAGCAGTCAAATTCTTGGACTGCTAATATTATAGCCGCCAAGATAAAAATGACAAGACCTTAAAAACAAAACCCTCCCCAACCCCTCCCTTGACAGGGTGGGGCTTTAATTTACTGTTAAAATACTTTAGATATGGGGTTTAAGAAAGTTAAGGTTTTTGGAAAATATAAGTACTTTTATCGCCATGATGATAAATATATTGGACACCGCATCGCCTTGGAAAAATACGAGCCGTATGAAACGCAGTTAATTTTAAGACAAGCAAAGGCTGGAGATGTAGTGGTGGATGTGGGAGCAAATATCGGATATTATACGGTACTTTTGGCAGATAAAGTGGGTAAAAATGGTAAGGTTTATGCTTTTGAACCGGATAAAATTAATTTTGAAATTTTGATTAAAAACATTAGCGAAAATAATTTAGAAAATGTAGTGGCGGTGAATGCGGCGGTGGGAAGTAAAAGTGAAACAAAAATTTTGTATAGATCGGAGGAAAATCTGGGGGATCATAAACT
>CAYOPC010000078.1:0-1729 GCA_964405765.1 uncultured Gammaproteobacteria bacterium
TTCCCATAAGGATATAGTACCAACCATTTTCTTCTTTGATTACTTTAAAAGTTTCATCTTCTTGGGCGGTATAAAGTACAATGGAATTAACATCCGGTGTCCGGTAGATCGGGTAACCAGGTTGTTTGTCGATAACTAATGAAGAACTGTTGTCAACCGATATGTTTGGTTGAGTAGTAGGGGTAATTTCAACACTCTCACCCTGAACACTACCAATATCGCCCGGTTTAGCCAGATTGGCAAGCCATTTTTGATAGGAGAAATAAATTAAAACCAGACAAATGATGAGATATAAAAAAGTAAGAACGAAATAAACCTTTTTTAAGACGGGTGATTTGGATTTTTTGGAAATAAAAAAACCAATCAAAACAGGTAATAAAATTAAAAGTGAAAATAAAATAGTTTTGGTCTTGTTTTGTTTTAAGAAAAGGATAATACCGTTGGCAAAACCTAAATTAGACTTGTTTTCTTTGACATAGCCTTCGGGAGCAGCATTGACTTTGAAGACTAAACGATCGGAATATATCTCTTTATCATCACTGTAAATTTTGACGATACCAAAGTACTCCTCTCCGGAAAGATTGTTTTTGAATTCAGCAGAGATTTCTTTGGTGGTATTGGGAGAAATTTTTTCAAGCTCGGTAACTTCCTGAGTTTCGATAGGATCTTTGTTGAGACGCAGAATTTCGAGAACAATTTTATCGGGAGCAATTTCGGTGTTGCCGGTGTTTTCGATATTAGCGAAAAGTTTTATAGGTTTTTGCCAATCAACATCGGGAATTCTAATGCCTTTAAGGTTTAGAATATTGACGTTGAGAGAGGTGGTAACTAAAGTAACTTCCATACGGGCACCCTGAACAATTGAGACTCCGGATGAAGCAGAATTGACAGATGAGGCTTTAATTCTTAGAAGACCTTTATAGTTTTTATTGTCAGCATTATTAGGAACAGTAATAATGGCTTTAATATTTTTTCTTTTTTCACCTTTTGGAAAGAGAAATTCTTTTGACGGTTCGAATTTGACCCAAGATTCGGTTTCACCCAAATCTGTCTCGATGACAACTTTTAAATCTTCTTCGGCTTCTGATCGAGAAAGAACAATTTCTTTTTCAAATTTGGAACCAGGTTTGAGGTGATCGTGGTAGATTTCAGCAGGAGAGACGCCAAAACCGGCAAAGACAGGTTTTACGGCAGTAAAAGGCAAAAAAGCAAATAAGAATAAAATTAATAAATTAATTTTTCTCATAATTTATATTACCATTCGGCATATTCACCTTTAACAGCGATAACGGTGTTGGTGCCACCGTAAGTACCAGCGACAGTTCCCAAGGGAATAGAGATACCCCAATAGGTTGGTTTAGTTTCGGCGATATCCGTAGTGGTTTTTTTACAATTTAATTCAACATTGGTAGCCGAATTGGTCAAAGGAGTCCCGCTACTGTAGGGAGTGGAGGCAGCTAAAGAATATTTTTGATTTTCGACAGAGATGGTGTTGCCAACACTGTACATATGGGTACCTTCAAGTGTTTGATCGAGACCGATATTACCGGTGGCAGTAACGATAGTTAGAGCACTAAGAGGACTAAGTGTTTGCCCGGCAGAAAGGTTACCAAAAGCAAGAGAGGAACCAATATCCATGGCCAGGGTGCTGTTCATAATTACACCGGCACCGAGAGTCTGAGCGTCGTTTAGGGATTCATCGCTGGCTTTAAATGTAGTCAACCAAGTT
>CAYOPC010000079.1:0-1692 GCA_964405765.1 uncultured Gammaproteobacteria bacterium
AGTAAGTAGTAGTTGGATTACTTTCTAAAGTCCAGTTGTTGATGTTTGATGAGTTTTTGAAATCATCAAATTCTAAAAAGACATTATTTCCGTTTTCGTTATTGACGGCTTGAGAATTCCCATAATAAATATAAACTGTAGCCCCGGAAGTGGGGAGGGAACTGGCTTTTAACCAGATTTTGGTGTCAGTAAGTTGATTACAACCGGGATTATTTTCTTCAATCCAATAGGGCAACAAATTACCATTAATATCAGTAAGCCTAATATCATCACAATCAGATTGCATTTTACCATCAGCAATTAGTTGGCTGGTACCAATAGAGACAGCCACTTGAAAATCAGTTAAATTACTGCCAGAAGAATTAGTAATTGAGATAGCCTTACGATAATGCCAACTATCATCCCACCAGGCGGCAGAAACTTTTGTAGTTTTACCACCAATTTTAAGAAAAAATACAATACCAGCTAAACTAAAAAAGAGAATGGTAAATAAGGTTTTGTAAGAAAGATTTTGAAGCGACTTCACTAGGTAAAGTTTAACATCAAAACCCACCCGGTTCATTCCATTTTCTTTTAAACCCTTTCCGGGTAAACCGGTTTTTCCCTTAAAAAGGGAAATCTTTACTTGCTAAGTAGTTGGTCATAAAATTATCTATGACTAATGATTATTGGAAATCAAAGTTGGTTGCTAGAAGAGGTCATTTAAAATATTTGGAAGAGTTAAGAAAGTTATCAAGAAAGAATAGAGTTAAAGCAACTAAAACAGAAAATATTCTTTGGTATAAGGTATTAAAGAATAAAAAAACTGGTTTTAAATTTTTAAGACAAAAACCTTTAGGAAAATTTATTCTTGATTTTTATTGTAAAGAATTATTATTAGTAATCGAAGTTGATGGTGAGTATCATGATAAAAGAAAAAATTATGATGAAGCAAGAGATAAATTTTTAAGAAATTTAAATATAGAAACTTTAAGAATTCCAACTGAAGAAATAATGACTAATTTGAATAAAGTAAATTATGAGATTAATAAGTTTATTGAAGTAAGAAAGATTTCCCTTTTTAAGGGAAATGTCCCAAAGGGACAAAGGGTTTAAAAAGAAAATAGGATCTGGGAAGGAGATTTGAAATTAGTAAAACACTACACGGACTTTTTGGGGGAGGGTGAGGTTATTGGTAACAGCAGTGACATTAATGGTTTGAGCCACCGAAGAAGAGATATCGAAAATGGCTTTACCGGATTGGTCGGTAATTTCTTGTTGATTATGAATAGTGACAGAACTGGGGAGTTTTAAGTTAACGGTTTGATTAGCAACGCCTAAACCTCGGCCGTCAAGTAGAAAGACGGTTAAACGAATCATTTCTTTACCGTCGGCTTTGGCTTGGAGAGGGGAAGCAAAGAGGTAGGAGTTTTCGAGGATGGTGGATCCGGAAGAATTGGTGGCAGCACGTTGGTAAGTGGTAGTAGTCCGGGCGATTAGAAATAGAGAAGCGATTAGGGCTAAAGAAAGAAAACCGATGATGAATAAATATTTAGTGGGTTTCACTAAATTAGTATAAAGTTAAAAGTGAAAAGTATAAAGTGTGGAGTTAATTCTTTGTAATCCGGCAAACAATGGCGACCGGAAAGAAATTTTTGATAGCTGGCAAAAATCTTGGTTGTTTTGGTTTTCGTAAGTGAAGGAGATAAAAAA
>CAYOPC010000080.1:0-1658 GCA_964405765.1 uncultured Gammaproteobacteria bacterium
GAAGATATCATGCGGGGGCGGAATCGGAGGAAATGTTTAAAAAAGTGGGAATTGAGCTGGAATTTATCCATGATGAAGTCCAACAATATTCTGACAAGAAATAATAATGAGAATAAAGAGCCGGGAAATAATAGCTCTGAAGAGAAAATTAAAAGAGAATAAGGTTCGGGGTTTGGCTTTGGATATTGATGAAACATTGTCGTTTACGATTGGCGGTTTGGTTGATGGTTTGGCGAAAGAATTTGGCAATCCGGAGAATTTGACGGTGGAAGAAATGGTTAGAAAATATAAACATACCGATAAAATTCCTTATTGGCAAAGCAAAGAATGTGATTTGGTGATAGATAAAATTTTGACCGATGAAAAAATACAAAAAGATTTACCGTTGATAAAAAATGCCAATAGTTTGGCAAATAAAGTGAATGAAATAATTTCAATAGTTTCTTATATTACCATTAGGCCAAGAATAATTTTTGAAGCAACAAAATATTGGTTAAAGAAAAATAATTTTCCCAAAGCACCAACGATACTAAAACCAAAAAATATTTCAAGAAGGATGGGAAATAAGTGGAAAGCTAAAGTGTTAGAGTATTTATATCCGGAGGTTTTGGGAATAGTGGATGATAATCCTGGGTTAGTGAAGAATCTGAGTAGGAAATATAAAGGGACAATATTTTTGTATGACCATACCGAAACTGAGAGAAAAGATATTAAAGTTATTCCCTGTGAGAATTGGAATCAGGTATTAGTTGAAGTCAAGAAACGGTTTAACGGCGGGAACGATTGATAGATTGGAATCGGCCGGTGGGTTTAAAGTTATTAGACCCTTTGGTGCCCGGAAAGTCACCAGGAATAGTGGGTTTAACAAAACCTTTAATAATAGTGGACCGATTGTCCGGTTTTGATTTTGATGCAGGTTTACTCATAATCTGACTTAATTATATTTATTCCTGAATTAACTGGGAAGTAGGGAAATATAAAATATCTTCGATATTGGGAGTATCGGCAAACAACATGGCGAGCCGATCAACACCTAAACCAATGCCGGCACATGGCGGCATTTGGCCGCAACCATCGACAAATTCTTGATCATAGGGATGAGTAGGTAAATTATTTTGCTTTCTGAATTTGGTTTCGGCGTCAAAATTAGCTTTTAAAATTTTAGAATCAGTTAGCTCGGTATAAGCGTTACCGATTTCCATGCCGCCAATATAGAATTCAAAACGCTGGCTAAAACCGGGAGAATTGGGACAAGTTTGGCAGAGAGGCGAGGTTTGAGTGGGGTAGTCGAAAATGATAAAGGGTTTATCTTTAGGGATTTGGGATTCAATTTCATTAATAAAAATTTGAGTGTAAAGCGGTTCCCAGGTAGTAACGCCGTCGATGTTGTAACCTTTGGTCTTGGCGGTAGCAATAATCTGGTCGGCGGTTAAATTTTGAGAGAGGTCGATGTGGGCATATTTTTGAAATAGTTCTTTAAGAGTAAATTGATACCAATCGCCGCCAAGATTGATGTTTTTACCTTGATAACTAATAACATTAGTCTGGGGAAGATTCAATTTTTGCTGGACGGAATGAAGAGTGTTTAAAATTAATTCTTTGGTGGTTTTGGCAATGTCATGATGAGTTTTACCCATTTGGTACCATTCAAGCATGGA
>CAYOPC010000081.1:0-1610 GCA_964405765.1 uncultured Gammaproteobacteria bacterium
ATAGACCAATTAATAACCAGAAAAATAGAGCAAAAATGTTGATGGGGTTAAAGGCAGTGGATGAGGTTATAGAGTTGCCGGAAATGAAAACTGATGATGAGTATATTACTTTGATTAGAAGAATAAAACCGTCGGTAATTGCTGTTACAAATGGGGATAAAAGAATTTTTCAAAAAAGAAAGCAGGCAAAAATAGTTGGAGCAAGATTAGTTAAGGTAACTAAAATAATCCCCTATCAGTCAACAAGCCGAATAGTTGAGATTATCACTAAAGATCTGTAATTTCTGATGGCATTAGTTTTTCAAAATCTTCCATCATTTGAGTGTAGTCCTGGAATTGAATGTCTTTGGGGGGTTGAAAATTAGTATCAGTGACAACTGTAGGCGAACATTTTCCCTGATAATTAGTATCTAAATCAACTTGTGATTCGGCGACTTCTTGGCCAGCTGACTGGGTGTTAGTTTCTGGGGCTGATTTGGTATCAAAATCAGCTTTAAGTTTAATGGCAAAAGTATCTACTGCCGAGTGAGCCCCCCAAGTGTAGACATATTGACCATCGCTAATGGAGTTAATTTTTTCTTCGCCTTCGGCTGATTTATAAGTAATAGTTTGATTAAACTTTTTACCACTAATAATAATTTCACTATCAAAAGAACCTTCTTCATTACTACCGGAATAAGTACATTTTTGAGGGATATTTTGGGCAATTAAATCTCGAAGGGAAAACGAGAAACTCTCTTTGTTTTCAGGCTCATCCTGAGTACCGGTTGAATCATTTTTGACAGTGCAGGCAGTTAAAAATAAAAAGCTAAAAACAATAAGCCCAGAAAAAAGGTATTTTTTCATTATTTTTACTAATTAATATTAATTAATTTTAACATTTCGAGATATAATCATTTACTTATGAAAAATGAAGCAGTGAAAATAAAAGAGGGGTTGTTTTATGACGAGCGTTCGGCCGGGGGAATAGTTTTTAAAGAAGAAAAAGGTAAAATTTATTGGCTTTTGGTTAAAACTATTTCCAGTTATAAAACTAAAAAAGAAAACAAGGGTCCGGTATATAAATTTCCAAAAGGTCACCTCAAACCAGGGGAATTTTTAAAACAAGCAGCACTCAGAGAAGTAGAAGAAGAAGGAAGAGTGAAGGCTAATGTTTTGACTAAAATTGGTTCAAATAATTATATTTTGTGGGATGCAGAAAACAGAAAAAAAATAATTAAAAAAGTAACTTTTTTTTTGATGGAATATGTTGGTCAAAGCAATTTGAAATACTATGATAGTGAAATAGTACTGGAAAGAGATTGGTATACTTTTGAAGAGGCAAGTGAGAAATTGGAATATGACAGTGAAAAAGTGCTTTTGAGAAAGGCAAAGATTAAACTGGAAAGTTTAATGAGAAAATAGTAATTAAGTTTGGTAAAATACCAAAGAATTTAGCACTTTGATTTTTTATTTGGAGGAGTCGCCCCCGCCAAAAGCTACGCATTTAGGCGGGCAAGTAGTTGGGGTGATTTCTCAGAATTTGGAGGAGTCGCCTAGTGGTTTATGGCGCATGCCTGGAAAGCATGTGTTCGAAAGGACTCGTGGGTTCGAATCCCACCTCCTCCGCA
>CAYOPC010000082.1:0-1572 GCA_964405765.1 uncultured Gammaproteobacteria bacterium
ATCAAAATTTCCATAAGCTATTCTAAATAATTTCCCCCTCTTGTGAAAGAGGGGGGATAAAGGGGAAGATTGAAAATAATTTCTATCCAAACCATCATGATTTATTTTTTGTAAACCTGATCATGAGTTCCAATATCAATAAAATAAAATTCATCTTCCATTTCAATATAAACCATTCTAATACTTTTGTTTATAGAAATACTCCATAAATCCCTCATTTTACCAACCAATTTATGTTTTCTCAGCGACGGATGACTTCCATTTGAAATTAACAACTCCAGTTTTACCTCAACCAAATTAAACAGACGTTTGTCTTTCCTTTTAAGAAAATGTATTTTTTCGTAAACTTTATCGCTAAATCTTATTGTCTTCACTCATCAAAGTTTATCAAAAAAGTCCTTAACGTTATCAACCTTAATACTTTTATCATAATTTTTTATGGCTTCTTCTGCCATTTTTTCTGTTCTTTCAGAAGCAAAAAAAAGTTTATACTTTTCTTCCTTTTCAATTCTATCAACTAAAATATGTCTAAAAAAAGCCGCCAAAGTCATTCCATATTTTTTAGCTTCTTTATCAACAACTTTTTTTAATTCAATTGGTAAATTAAATTTTACTTGTATTTGTTTTGTCAACATAAACTTATTATACACCAATAAAAGTACTTTTTATGTTCTAAATAATTTCCCCCTCTTGTGAAAGAGGGGGATTAAGGAGGAGATTGAAACCTCTTGTATTTCCCAATTTGGCGGGTCAAAGAGGGAGATTAAAAATTATTTATCCGTCTCCCTTTTTAAGGGAGGAACTCCGAAACTTCGGAGAGATGGGTTTAATTCCATCAAAAACCCCTCCGTTACCGGAGGGGTTAAGGTTTAAATCAATTTCCTAACTAAGGAACACATTTAAACATTGAAGTCTCTGGAGTAGCAAACGTAAAACTAGCAACGGGGTAACCATCAGCCCCAAAATCACTAGTTTCATCAACAAGTTCCAACCCAGCTAAAGGAGCACTAACACCAGCAGTGTTTTTATAAAGTCTCGCTCCTTTAGTTCTATTCGACTTAGCTTTCGGGATATAACAGACCAGAACCGAATTACCTTCATCAGACGCCAACTTATTAACCCACAACAAATTAACACCAGAAGCTAAATAACTAGGTTCTCCACTAGCAACAGACGTATATCCTTTATTCAAAAAAGAATCCTTAAGCTCATCCGTACTTATCAAAAACCCACGATTATTATACGCACTACATGGAGTTGATGGAATCTTACCAGAAATAGCAGGAGCACATAAACCAAAACCAACAGTGTCACTACGACCAAACCACTCAGCATCAGGCGATGTAATAGTCACAGAACTATCACTATCCATCCAAGGATAAGTATTTTTAACAGTATAATACCTTTCCAACGCGTTCATTACCTCCGCTGCATCATTCTGGGTTGTTGAATCTTTAGCCTTATTTGACTGTTCAATCGGGTTGATAGTCGCCAACACTGCCACCGACAAAATCGCGATCAAGGCGATAACGATTAATAACTCTACCAAGGTAAAACCTAAATTCTTCACTT
>CAYOPC010000083.1:0-1564 GCA_964405765.1 uncultured Gammaproteobacteria bacterium
ATTGATGTTTTAGCTGAACTTGATACTAAAAATGTCGATCCGACCTACCAAACCAATCACCTCAAAAATATTACTCGCGACGATATTGTTGGCGAATCTTTATCTCAATCAGATGCTCTTTCTCAGGCTAAAGATACTTATAATGGTTATTTCAAAACCCAAGCCACTATTAGCAAAAAATAACTATGGATTTAAATCAATTAACTCTCACTGATGCCACCAAAGGTATTAAAGAAAAGAAATTTTCTTCAACTGAATTAGTTTCTGATTGTTTAACTAAAATTGACCAACTCGAACCCACTCTCAACGCCTTTGTCACCCTCAATAAGGAGCAGGCTCTCGAACAATCAAAAAATATTGATTTTGACAAACCCTTGGCCGGTATTCCTATTGCCATCAAAGATAATTTTTGTATCAAGGGGATTCGTACCACCGCTTCATCAAAACTATTGGATAAATATATTGCTCAATATACTTCCACTGTCGTCCAAAAATTAATCAACGCTGGGGCTATTATTATCGGTAAAACCAATATGGACGCCTGGGCCCATGGTTCTTCTACAGAAACTTCCGATTTTGGTCCCACCAAAAATCCTTGGAACCCCAAACATTTACCTGGTGGTTCGTCGGGTGGTTCGGCTGCTGCCGTTGCCAGTGACGAAGTAGTTACTTCCATTGGTTCCGAAACTGCCGGATCAATTCGTCAGCCGTCGGCCTGGTGTGGTACTGTTGGTCTCAAACCTACCTATGGTCGGGTTAGTCGTTTCGGTGTTATTGCTATGGGTTCATCTATGGATTGCCCCGGTCCGATCACTAAAACTGTAGATGATGCCGCTTTACTTCTTTCCATCATTTCCGGTCGCGACCCCAAAGACGCCACCAGTATCAATGAGAATCCTTGGCAAATTCCTGTAGGTTTAAAAGATTTAAAAGGTTTAAAAGTTGGTTTACCCAAAGCTTATTTTCCAGATGGAATAAAACCAACCGTAAAAACTGCCATATTAAATGCCGCTGAAACTCTCAAAAAATTAGGTGCCCAAATTTTAGAACTTGATGTTATGGATCCCAAATATGCCATCGCCGTTTACACTGTTTTACAACGTTCCGAAGTTTCTTCCAATTTAGCCCGTTATACCGGCATCCGTTATGGTGAGCCCCGATCTGCTTTTGGTGATGAAGCTATCAGAAGAATTATGTTGGGGACTTATACGCTTTCCAGTGGTTATTACGATGCTTATTATTTACAGGCTCAAAAAGTCCGGACTTTAATTATTCAAGATTTTGATAAACAATTCCAAAAAGTTGACGCTATCATCGGTCCGACTTCTCCCACTACTGCTTTACCCGTTGGAGCTTCTAAAGGCCAATCTATGTTTGGTGAACTCGAAGATATGTTGGTTGAACCATCAACTTTAGCCGGTCTTCCGGGTATCTCCATTCCCTGTGGCTTTGGTGACGGTTTACCTGTCGGCCTTCAAATTATTACTCCCCAGCTTCGTGAAGATTTAGCTGTCAATATTGCCCGACTTTTCGAATCCCATACTGATTATCACTTACAAAAACC
>CAYOPC010000084.1:0-1532 GCA_964405765.1 uncultured Gammaproteobacteria bacterium
CTTTCCCAATCAAATGAAAAAGCTAACCTTTTCATTTGACTCCTAAAATTATCCGTATTTTCCTTAGTGATATCTTGAGGCTTCCGCTTCATCTTTATCGCATAATTCTCTGTTGGCAAACCAAAAGCATCCCAACCCATTGGGAATAACACATTAAAACCATTCATTCGTTGAAATCGTGCATAAACATCAGCCCCGGTAAAACTAAAAGCATGACCTATATGCAAACCACTTCCACTCGGATATGGAAATTCTACCAAAACATATTTTTTGCGAAGCAACCCCGCCACTGCGGGGTCGTTATCAAATAAATCTTCGGCTCTCGAAATCTCTGGGTGTTCCTCCCAATATTTCTGCCATTTATTTTCAATTAATTTAAAATCTGCCATAAATTATCATTTATTTTATCACTTCTCACTCTGTTTTATGTTATTATAATGTAATGTTTTCATCAAAAACCCTTTGGCACTGGATTCTTAGTATTATAATTTCCTTCGGCCTCGGCTTTTTCCTCTCTCAAAAAATCCAAAACGACTTCCATCAAATCCGCAATAATGAAGGGGAAATTATTCGGAAAAATTTTAGCTATAAATATATTAATCCTATTCTAGAATGTAACCCCGACCTTGACCAAAACAACAATCTTAGTTCCTTAAAAAACTCCATCAATCAAGTCATCAACCAAGAAATTCAAAAGAAAAATATTAACTTCGCTTCAATCTATTTTCGTGACCTTAATAACGGACCTTGGATCGGTATTAATGAAAAAGAATATTTTGCCCCAGCTAGTCTTATTAAAGTTCCTGTCCTTATTACTTACCTCAAAAAAGCCGAAAAGAAACCGGAAACCCTTCAAACAAAAATACCCTTAATTGTCACATCTGAAGGAGATTCCATTCAAAACATCAAACCATCAGTCTCTTTTGCTCCTAATCAGGAATATTCTATCCAAGAATTACTCGAAAAAATGATTATTGAATCAGATAACGATGCCTACAATACTCTCTCTCAAAATCTGACTAACGAAGAAGTCTTAGAGGTTTATAAAGATTTAGATATTGATATCTCCAAAGCCTTTACTAATCCCAATGGTAACATTATTACTGTCAAGGACTATGCTTCATTTTATCGTATTCTGTTTAACGCTTCATATCTCAACCAAGAAATGTCCGAAAAAGCCTTAGCCATGTTAAGTCAAACTAAATATAAAGACGCCCTTGTTTCTGGTGTTCCTCAAAATATTGCCGTTGCTCATAAATTTGGTGAAAGAAAATTTCTTGACACCGGCGAAATTCAGTTTCATGATTGCGGTATTGTTTATCTCCCCAAAAAACCTTATTTACTTTGCATTATGACCCGAGGTACCGATCTCACCAAAGCCAGCCGTGTCATCAAAAACATTTCTCAAAAAGTCTACCAAACCCTCAGTCAACCCCAACAATAATCTCCCCTTCAATATCTGTTCTCAAAATTTTTGCTCCAACTTTTTTTAACCTTTCCATTACCTCCTCTGTCGGGTGACCAAACTGATT
>CAYOPC010000085.1:0-1529 GCA_964405765.1 uncultured Gammaproteobacteria bacterium
CCTGTTTTATCTCTATTTGGCATATTGCCTCCTATTTAGATAAATTAATAATAATGAATATATATTCATTATATTCTTTATTAAAGCCTAGTCAAGTACCTGTCGTAAAAAGCCATTAAAAAACCAACAATTTATTTAACTTGTTTTAAACTATTACCGTCCCATTCAATCACTGGCTCATCGCCATAATTTGCATTTATTTCTACCGAGTGGTTTTGCCAAGTACCATATTCGATCGTTTTGTTTTTTGGACCTTCAAAAGGGGCTATCGCAAAATAAACAGTTATTCTATAACTATCAGCTAACACCTCCACCCTTTCGTTATTTTTTATTACATCTGATGGTCTAAAACCATGCTTAAAACTTTCTCCAGGGCCATAAACTTTTCCCATTGTGTAGATACCACCCACATCTCTATCTTCTGCCTCGTTAGCCGCTAAATCATCCCAACAAGTTGGGTTATGGCAGACATCCATCATATAAGATTCATTACTGACATTAACTATTTTATAAACCTGAGCAGAATTATTGTCAGAGTTGGTTTTTGGAGTTTCTTCTTTGGTTTCTTCTTTGGATACTTCTGTTGGCTTTTCTTCTTCTTTGATTTCTTTTTTGGTTTCTTCTTCAATTTGTTTCATTATTTCCTCAACCCCTTCTCCACTTTTAACGATATTATTTTCTTTCATCCACTCAGGTACTTCCTCCTCGGTCAATCCAGCCACACTCGCTTTAGTTTCGCCCTCTTCGTTAATTTTGATGTTTATCCCTAGAATTTTTTTATCTTGAACGGCTGATCTAATTTGATCGGCGGCAAAATAGCCAGCACTAACTTTTTCCATCGCTTTTGACACATTTCCTGGTAGATTGGCGATGGTTAGAATACTAGCCGCAGGCTCAGTTACTGCCCTCACCTTATTTACCATTTCTGAAACTTTATTTTTATCTCCGAGGGCTATTCTGGCTTCATCATCTGTTACCTCCAAAACCAAATCCGCTCCGCCTACTATTGTTGTTGTCGTTGCCAAAGCTCCAGAAGCTCCTCCCGTCAACACCACTCCTCCCACAAACACCGTTACCTTAGCTCCATTTTTAATTCTCATCGAATTTTGTTCACAAGTTTCAAACACATCTCCCTCTTCCCCATAAGCCTCTCGAGTAATTTGATCTTGAGTTTGATTCAAAATCAACTGAGCCATTTTGACATCAACTCCGAGGTGTTTAGCCAGGGTTCTCACCGTTTTTCCCGCCGGAGCGCTCTCTATTACCTTTTGAATTTCAACCGTAGTATAGGCAGAAACATCTTTTACTAAATTAAATGCTGTTTTTTCACTCGCCATTTTGTCAGCTTCTTTTTCAAGTTCCGTTACTTTGCCTTCCAGTGCTTTCCATCCATCAATAACAGCGCCCATCTCTATGTTCCACTTATCATAGTCTCCATATTCTTTTGCCTTTTCCAATACATTTTCCGTTTGGTATCGCAGCAGGATATATTCTTTTGAAACGGATAAAGTTTTTTCGTAAACTATTTG
>CAYOPC010000086.1:0-1501 GCA_964405765.1 uncultured Gammaproteobacteria bacterium
TGGTTTTGGCAATGTCATGATGAGTTTTACCCATTTGGTACCATTCAAGCATGGAGAATTCCAGGTTGTGAGTTGGGCCAATGTCTTCTAAATCACGAAAAACTTTGGCAATAGCAAAACAGTTACCAATGCCTTGAGCAATAAGTCGTTTAAGGGCGCTTTCGGGGGAAGTGGGGAGATAAAAAGTAAAATCGCGCTGAGTCCATTTAGTTTGGAGAGGATACAAATTTGGTTCGATGGGAATTTTTGCTAAAAGAGTGGGAGTATCGACCTCATGAAAATTTTTGTTGATAAAAAAGTTTCTGATTGATTGGATGGTCCATTCGTGAATAAAATGTTTTGTAAAATCCATAATTTTTTAAAACCCTTTGTCGCCTTTTCGGCGACATTTCCCTTAAAAAGGGCAACTGTAATTTGCTAATTAAGCCTCCCTTTTTAAGGGAGGTCCTGCTTAGCAGGGGTGGGTTTATTTATTAAATAATTTGATTATATCCTGACAGGAGTTTTGATGAAATTCCTGGGGGTAACCACAGAGATAAGAGGGATGGCAACAGCCATGGCAGTAGCCTGTCAGCCTGTCAGCCTTCAGCTTTTCAGAAAATAAAGGACAATTAGAACACTTGGAAAGAGAGTTGATGAATTTAGAAAGGTAAACTTGGGGATTGTCGGTAATTTTTCCCAGTGGAATAGATGATTCACAACAACCGGTGATATTACCGTTGGATTGAAGACTGAGTTGAGAACAACCAAAAAATTTGCCCGGGAAAGTAGGGTAGCGGAGTTTAATGTCGAGACATTGGTTATTAGTTAAAGACATTTTTCTATCAGTTAAGTAAGTAATATTTAGCCCATTAGTACTTTGGTGTTTTAGTTCTTTAGTTAAAAATAAAGGAAAAGAGTCTTTGTATTGATATGAGTCTTTAGTAACTAAAAACATAATACCGACAGGAAAACCCAATTTTTGAGCATGTTTGATATATTTAATGGATTTGTCAAAGTTACCAAGACCCCGATTTTGGTCGTGAATCTTTTTTGGTCCGTCTAAAGAGACTAAAATCTGGCAATTATCGGGCTTTTTTATATCTTTAAGTCGGTCAATAGTACCGTTGGTGATTATGGTTACAAATATATCTTTGTCTATCAAAGTGTTGACTAATTGGGGAAAATCCGGGAGTAAAAAAACTTCGCCGCCGCATAAGATTATAGATCTTAGATCGTAGATCTTAGATTTGGTTGATAAAGACTTTAAGTAAGATCGGTATTTTGAAATAAAGTCTAAAATCTGTTGGTTAGTTAAAATATCACCGGTTTTGTGGGTGTAGCAATATTTGCAGGCGAGATTACAGTTTTCAAGAGGTGAAATATAAAGACTTTCTAGTGTAGATAAATCAAATTTCATTTGACTTTTTATAAAAATTCTTGATACGAATTTTTTATCTCAGTCAATACTGGCGTGTTGAAATTCGCTAAAAAATTATATCTTCGAATTTTTATCGTAAAA